>JAIRUE010000008.1 GCA_031254575.1 Oscillospiraceae bacterium
ACATTTATGGAGGGACCGAAATGAAAATTGTAAACATGAAAACCCTGGACCGGGAGCAGCTCACGCAGGCGGCGCAAATGCTGACTGATGAATTGCCCCTCGGCTGGCCGGCACTGGCCGACGCCGAAGCGGAAGTGAATGAGCGGTGGCGTGATGAGGCTGACGCCCTGTTTCTTGCCGCCGTTGACGGCGGCGCGGTCGTTGGCTGGTGCGGTATCCTGCCGCATTATGACGGCAGAGTTTTTGAACTGCACCCGCTTGTGGTGCGGCGCGACCGGCAGAGAGAAGGCATTGGAACCATTCTGGTGAATGAGATCGCAAAAGCCGCTAGGGATCGCGGCGCCCTGACGTTTTGGCTTGGAGCGGACGATGAAAAGCCCGGCGGCGAAACGTCTTTGGCAAACGCGGACCTGTACGACAATTTGCCGGACCGTATCCGTGAGTTTGCCCCCGGCACACATCAGTCCGCGTTTTACATGAAACTGGGATTTAAGGTTATCGGCGTTATGCCGGACGCAAACGGTACAGGCAAACCGGACATTTTTCTCGCGAAACGTCTGTAACCCGCACATCAAACCGCGAAGCGGACTTTCCGGCCACCCCATTTCTGGGGTGGCCGGGAGAGTTTTAAGGGCTACCCGATCCAGTCCAAGATTTTCGCGCGTTCAGGTTCCGCCCCGCTCCCGGTAAGTTTATTTGCTTTTCATTCTTGACTTTTGCCCGGATAGCGGGTACCATAAATTGTATCGGCTCGCGCCGCGGCTTCGAGGCCGGAATAAACCGACAGCCGATAACGGAGAGGGCGCCATGCAAAACGGTATTGTCCCGTATATGCTCCACGGATGCGATTACGCTCCCGACCTGTGGCTGGACCGGCAGGATATTCTTGCCGAGGACATTGACTATATGAAGCGGGCGGGCATCAACTGCGTGACGCTCGGCCTGTCCGCGTGGGCGGCGCTGGAACCGGAAGAGGGCGCTTATGATTTCGGCTGGCTGGGGGATGTCATCGATAACCTCCACAGGAACGGCATCCGTTTTATATTGGCCACGCCCGGCGGCGCGGGTCCCGTCTGGATGGCGGAACGATATCCCGAGGCGCTGTGCGCGGACCTGTCCCGCGGCAAGACGGGCGGACGCCGGGGGTATTGCCGCGCCTCTCCCGTATACCGGGAAAAAATTTACGCGCTCAATCAAAAACTGGCCCGGGCTTTTGGCAGCCACCCCGCCGCCGTTATGTGGCGTCTCTCCGGCGAAGACGCCGGACAATGCTTCTGCCCCCTCTGCCGGGCCGCGTTCCGCCGCTGGCTGGAAGCCAGATACAAGGACGTCGGCGCCGTCAACGAGGCGTGGTGGACGCGCGCCTGGGGCCCTGTATATACCGGCTGGGATCAGATCGACCCGCCCTTCCGGCACGGCAGGCGCGTCGCCCAGGGTCTCCGTCTGGACTGGATGCGTTTTGTCACCGACCGCGCCGCAGATTTCATGGCGTGGGAAAAAAAGGCCGTGCGCGGCGGAGGCTCCGTTTTGCCTGTCACCGCCAGCTTTACGAGGGTCTATGACGGGCTCGCCTGCGGCAGATTCCGCGGCGTTCTCGACGCCGTATCCTGGGGCGGCGCACCTTTCCGGCAGGACGGACAGGAGAACGACGCCGATATGGCCGCCCGCGCCGCCGCGGCGCATGATCTCATGCGCTCTATCCTCCCTGAAAAACCTTTCCTGCTGACGGGGAGCACCCCCGGCGCCGCCGACCGGGCGCCCGTCTCCAATGTCAGGCGTCCGGGGCTGAACATGCTCTTCTCCATGCAGGCCGTCGCGCACGGTTCCGATTCCGTGCAGTATTCCCGATGGCGCAAGGACCGCGGCGGAAACGAAACATTTTCCGGCGCGGTCGTTTCGCACGACCGCCGGACCGATACCCGCGTATTCAGAGATGTGGCCGGGGTCGGCAGGCGGCTGGCCGGGCTGGACACGGTCACGGGCAGCGTTCGGCAGGCGCAAGCCGCCGTAATCTATGACCGTGAGAACGACTGGGCCATCCGGTATTCCGGCGGGGCCTGGGATGTGGATTCCCTCTACCGGGAGACCGTTCTGAAGCATCACCGCGCGCTGTGGCAGCTGGGTATCGGGTGCGATATGCCCGACATGGAGGACGACCTGTCGCGCTATACGCTTGCCGCCGCGCCGATGCTTTACATGCAGCGGGCCGGTATTGCCGGGAAACTGCGCCGCTTTGTGGAGAACGGCGGGGTGCTGGTGGGGACATGTTTTTCCGGCCTTGTCGATGAAAACGGCCTCTGTTTCCTCTCCGACGCCCCCAACGGCCTGACGGACGTCTTCGGTCTTCGCGCCGAGGAGTGCGGAAACCTGCGAGGCGGCGAGCGCAACCATATCCTGTGGCGCGACCGGTGCCATGCCGTCCTCGAGATCATCGAGCTTATACGGCTGGAGGGCGCGAAAGCGCTGGCCGTCTATGAGAATGACTTTTACCGCGGCGAGGCCGCCCTTTGCGAGCACACGTTCGGCAAAGGAAAGGCCTATTATATCGCGGGCGGGGCCGAACAGTACCTGCTAAACGAACTCTACGCGGGCATTGCCGCCGAGCTGCCGCTGGAACGCGCCCTTGACGCCGAGCTGCCCGAGGGGGTGACCGCGCAGACCCGCCATAAAGAGGGAGTGACCTTTATCATCGCGCAGAACTACAACCAAAATTACGCCCGCATCCCGCTGAATACGCCCGTCCGCGACCTTGAAACGGGCGTGGAGGTAACCGTGCTGGAACTCGTGCCTTACGGCGTACGGTTCCTCACCCGCGTACCGGCGGAATGAAACGGCTGCGGATGCGGCTCTTACGCCCCGGCGCGGAAATGCCCGCGCGGGAAACAGCCGGCAGCGCGGGGTTTGATATTAGGGCGTGCCTTGAGCGGGAAATCGTGATACCTCCCGGCCAAACCGCCGTTGTCGGCTCGGGGTTCGCCGTGGAACTGGAGCCGGGATACGCGGCGTTCATTTATGCCCGCAGCGGATTGGGAATCAAAGGCGGCATTGTCCCCGCGAATTGTGTGGGTGTTATAGACTCCGATTACCGCGGCGAGGTAAAAATCGGCCTGAGAAACCATTCCGGCCTTCCTTTTCCGGTCCGTAACGGCGACAGGATCGCGCAAATGGTCATATCGAAATGCGAAACGCCGGAAATAGAGCTGTGCGATTCCCTGAGCGAAACGGCGCGCGGCGGGAAAGGATTCGGCTCGTCCGGCATACGGGAGACGCCGGACGGCATGTAAGGGATGAGCTTATTTATCTAAAAAGGCTGTTCTTTTTCACAATTTTTGCTATAATGGATACGGGAGCGTCTGCGGAAGGTTCCGAATAACGGGATAAAAGGGGGCGGTATGACCGTGGGATTCGCGCAGGCAGCCGTACCGGAGCAAAAAAGCGTGCTCGTTTGCGAGCCGCGCAGGATATACGCCGAATCTCTTGTTTCGGCGGTGAAGGAGCTGGGCGTCCACTGTAAGCTCGTGTCGGACGAATTCGCGCTTTATGAGGAGATGAAAGGCGGGGAGTGGTCTTTTGTCTTTGTCGCGGCTCCCCTGTATGACAATGTGAGGATTATAGGCCTAAGGCTGAATCCGTCGATCCGGCCGGTATGTCTTGTGACGGAATTTGACGATGCTCCCGCCGGCCGCGGCGCGAGCATTCTTGTTCTGCCCGCGCGGCCCCCCGCTGTCGAGGACATTCTGAACGGCAGGGAAACCAGCGCGGGCGCCATGAAGCGGCCCTCGGGGCCGGACGCGAGGTCCCTTATTATCGAAGGGCTTGACGTGCAAAAGGGCATTGTGCAGACGGGCGGTCCGGAGAGTTATGTGTCGGTACTCTCCGTATTCATGCGGGACGCGTTTGAAAAACTCGGCAAAATGAGGGAGAGTCTCGAAGCGGACGACCTGTCCGGATATGCCACACACGCCCACGCGTTGAAGAGCGCGGCGGCGTATATAGGGGCTTTTGAACTGTCCGAGGCCGCGAGAGAGCTGGAAAGGGCCGGCAAGGAGGGGGACGCGGCGTTCGTCGGGGCGTGCGGAAACGCGTTTTTTGAGAAGATGGAAGGGCTGATCGTCCGCATAAGCGGGGCGCTTAAAACAGGAGTACATAACAGATAACAGAGCTGACACGGCCCGCCGGAGACGGCGAGCCGCTTATCGTTTCATCAGTGAAATAAATTCCCGGCACCGCGCCTCAATATCGGGCGCGTCAAAAACGGCGCTGCCCGCAATCAGCACGTCGGCGCCCGCCCGTATCATATCCCCGGCGTTTTCCGGCGTGACGCCGCCGTCAAGCTGGAGCTGTATGCCGGGATCGAATCTGTCGATTATCGCTCTCAGCGCGCGGACCCGCTCAAGGCTGCCGGGCAGCAGGGGCTGGCCGCCGTATCCCGGTTCCACCGACATCAAAAGCACCCTGCCCACAAGGGGAAGGTACGGCCCGACCGCCTCCGGCGGCGTCTGCGGGCACAGCGACACGGTGGGGAGCGCCCCCGCGGCTTTAATCTCCCGCAGCATTTGCGGAATGGGTACCGAATCACCGAGCTCCACATGCAGGACAACCGACGACGCGCCCGCCGTGATGAAGGGTTCTATGAGCCGCGACGGGTTGTCCACCATCAGGTGCGCGTCAAAGGGCAGTTCTGTATACCGGCGCAGTCCGGCACAGATATGCGGCCCGAACGACAGGTTGGGTACAAAATGACCGTCCATCACGTCAAGATGCCACATCGCCGCGCCGCCGCGCGCCGCCTGCTTCATCTGATCCGCCAGCCTTCCCGGGTCGGCGGCTAAAATGGAAGGTGCGAGAATCACCGGTTCATTCACAAAAAACTCCCGTTTCCCATAGGATAAAGTGCGCCGGGATCCGCGCGGTCTAAACGGCGCTTTATGATAGCAGGAAAACGGCAACAGCCGTTTTCCTGCGTTATCTGAACGGCTCTATCTTCCATATTTCGTTGGCGTACTGGCGGATCGTGCTGTCCGAGGCGAAGACGCCGCTGCGGGCGATATTATACAGGCTCATGAGATTCCAGCGTTTCCGGTCGGCGTAGGTCTCGCTGACGGTTTCCTGCGCTTCCACGTAGGCGTCAAAGTCGCGCAGCACAAAAAACTCGTCGCCGTAATCGTACAGGCTGCACAGAATATTGATAAACTCATCGTGGGGCAGCTTGGGATTGAGTTTGCCTTTGAGCAGCTCGGTGCATTTCTGGAGGCGCGGGTCGGCGGCAAGGATTTGATGCGGGTTGTAATCGCCGCTGCTGTAATAATGGAGAACCTCGTCAACGGTCAGCCCGAACAGGAAACCGTTCTCCTCGCCCACATAGTCAAATATCTCAATATTCGCGCCGTCGGCGGTGCCCAGCGTCAGGGCGCCGTTCATCATAAACTTCATATTGGACGTACCTGAGGCTTCCTTGGACGCCGTGGAGATCTGCTCGCTTATCTCCGAGCCCGGGAAAATACGCTCGGCGATGGAGATGCCGTAGTTTGCCAGAAAGACCAGCGACAGCTTGCCTTTGCAGCGCGGTTCGCCGTCGATGACGGCGCTCATCTCGTTGGCCAGTTTGATGACGTTTTTGGCGAAGTAATAACTGGGCGCGGCTTTGCCCGCCATAATGAACACGCGCGGCGCGCCGATCTCTTTGCCTTCAAGGATGTTGTTATAGAGATGCAGGATATGCAGCAGATTCAAAAGCTGGCGCTTATAGCCGTGAATACGCTTGACCTGTACGTCGAAAATGGCCGACGGGTCAACGGTGATGCCGTTGCGCTCCTTGATGAACGCCGCCAGTTTCTCCTTGTTGCGGTGTTTGATTTCCCCCAGCTTCTGCAGGGTGGCCGCGTCGTCCCTGAGAGACTCGAGCCCGGTCAGGCGCAAGGGATCGGAGATCCATGAGGGGCCGATCGCCTCGGTGATAAAGGAGGTCAGCTCAGGGTTGGACTTTATCAGCCAGCGGCGATGGGTGATGCCGTTGGTCTTATTGTTGAATTTCCGGGGGGAAAATTCGTAAAAATCTTTCAGCACCACGTTTTTCAGCAGCTCCGAATGGACGGCCGCGACGCCGTTGACCGAAAAAGAGCCGACTATGGCCAAATGCGCCATCCGCACAACGCCGTCGCCGATGATGGCCATACGGCCCCAGCGGGCGGGGGTGTCCGGGTAGACCTCCATCAGGTCGGCGCAGAAGCGGCGGTTGATCTCCTCAATAATCATGTAGATGCGCGGCAGCAGCTCGCGCACGGCGTCGACGGGCCACTTCTCCAGCGCCTCGGGCAGAATGGTATGGTTGGTATAGGCGATGGTGCGCGTGACGATCGACCACGACTCGTCCCAGCCAAGGCCCCCCACGTCCATCAGCAGGCGCATCAGTTCCGGCACCGCCAGCGCGGGATGGGTATCGTTGATCTGGATGCAAACCTTGTCGGCAAAATTCTTAAGCTCGCGTTTCCCGCCCTTGAGATAACGGCGCACGATGGACTGGAGCCCCGCGGAGCAGAGGAAATACTGCTGTTTGAGGCGCAGGATGCGGTTTTGGTAATTGGAGTCGTCCGGATAGAGCACCTCGGAGATGGATTCGGCCAGATAGCTGTTCAGGCGGGCGCCGATATAGTCGCCGCGCGAAAAAGAGGCGAAGTTGAACTCGTCCCCGACCGACTCGGCCTTCCACAGGCGCAGGGTATTGACGGTGTTGTTCTTATAGCCCGGGATGGGGATGTCGTGCGGCACGGCGCGGATACGCTGCGCGTCGACAATGCGGAAATGGTACTCCCCGTCCTCGCCGATCTCGGAGGCCACATGCCCGTTGAACTCCACCAGCACCGCCTTGTCCGGCTTGCGGATCTCCCAGTCGTTCTTCTCGCGCAGCCAGCCGTCGGCCAGCTCCACCTGATAGCCGTCGAGGATCTGCTGCGTGAACAGGCCGTGGCGGTAGCGGATGCCGCACCCGTGTCCGGGAAGGCCCAGCGAGGCCATCGAGTCCAGAAAACAGGCGGCCAGACGCCCGAGCCCGCCGTTTCCCAGGCCCGCGTCCGGCTCGGCGGCCAGAATGCCGTTGAGATCCAGCCCCAGTTCGCGCAGGCCTTCCTCACAGATGTCACGGCCTCCCAGATAGATGAGGTGCGATTCCAGGCACTGCCCCATGAGGAACTCCAGCGAGAAATAATAGATCTGCCGCGTGTCGCGGCTCTGGTAGGCTTTGTTGGTGTTGACCCAGCGCTCGGTCAGCTCGTTCCGCACAAGCGCCGACAGCGCCGAGCACTGATCCTCCACGGACGAATCCTCGAGTGATTTCCCGAACTGACTTGAAATCGTGCGTTTGAACTCTTTTTTGAAAGCCGCCTTGCCTGGAAACATACGAACCCGCCTTTACTATTTTTTCCCGCCCAGCATACGGGTTATATGCAGTTTCAGCTCCTTAAACGCGGAACGGACGTCAAGCTCCTCAAGTGTGCCGATGAGCGCGCCGGCCGCTTCGGAGGCCATATACTCTTTATTACCGGTGAGATTGGAGGTCTGTATCTGCACGATGCGCAGCAGGATGCTCTCGCGCGGCTCTTTTTCCGCGACCATCTGCGATACGGTTTTATTCCGGCTCGCGAACTGGATGAGGTCTTTGTTCATCTTGGCGTAGCTCATCCGGCCGTCCGGTCCGACATAGGCGGCGACCCACGCCTTATATTCGGGCGACTCGACCATGTCGTATCCCGGCGTCTCGGGAACCGCCTCGTCCTCCTCCGCCTGCTCGACGGCAACGGCCCTGACCTTTCCGCGCGCCGAATATGGCAGGCCCCGCGTCAGCTCGCAAGCCTCCTCCGCCGCGTCGCCGCCGCCGGCGCCGGCCCGGTCCGCGGTCAGCTCACCGCGTTTGCCGACGGTATATGTCTCTGTTTTGCCCGTATCGCTGTAAAGAATTTTGATCCCCGCGCCCCCCGAAGACATTTTATATTTGTAGGCGAGAGCCCGGGCTTTTGTCAGTTCGACCACCGGTGTGCGGATGATATTCATGAGGCATCTCCTTTTCTTTTGTTGCTAATTGTTGCTGAATGTGATTATATCAAAAAAAAAACGGCTTGACAAGGACTATTTGTCAATGCGGCCTCCCCTATTGCGTTTTATCCGGGAATACTGTAAAATGACCGCATAAACGACAAGGGGGGATGGCGGATGCCGTTGCCGTACAGGCGGGTTTTCCGCATGGCGTGCCTTGTGCTGGCGCTGCTCGTCATGCTGTGCGGCTGTCACTGGGTCGGGCAGCCGTCCCCGTCGCCGGAGCCCGAACCGGCGGCGCCGGAACCGAGCCCTTCCCCGTCACCGGAACCCGAGCCTTATATTATCAAAAACCCGGAAGGGATGACCGTTGAGACACGTTTCGCGCCGCCCGAGGGGTTTTCCCGCGTCCCCGCGGAGGAGGGCTCGTTCGGGGCGTATCTGCGCGCCCTTCCGCTCAAGCCGGACGGCGACGTCATCTATCTTTACGACGGCACCATCAAGCCCGACGACCGCTTTGACGCCGTTTTGAAGATGGAGGTCGGCCCGCGGGATTTTATGCGCAATACCAACCTCCTGCTGCGCTTGCGCGGGGAATACCTCTATCAGGCGGGGCGTTTTGAGGATATAGAATTCCATTTTTTCTCCGGCTTTGTCTTCCCGTTTGCCAAATGGGCCGAGGGCAGCCGCATTAACGTCAAAGGCAATAAGGTGGACTGGTCGGCCCCCGCCGCCGAGCCGGACGACAGCCCGGAGGCTCTGCGGAGCTACCTCACCACGCTGTTCATATACTCCAACGCCACCGCGATCAGACAGGATCTGCTGCAGGCGGTCCGCGTGGAGGCCGGCTATCTGTTCACCGGCGCCGGCGGCGCCATGATCGCCGACATGGCGGCAGACGGGGACGGGCGGACGGCCGTCCTTCTCTGCCGGGGCGGCGATCCCGAGCAGGAGGGCTATGTGGTGAAAAATACGGGGGACAGGGACGCCTCCCCCTGGTTTATCGTGCCGCAGAACGGCATCCTGCAGACGCCGGAGGGGGAGCTGTCAGTCGGGGATCTGTTCCTGTTCCGAAAATAGGGTTCCCAAAAGCCGGTCACGGCGACGGCGTGTTTTTGTCAATACCATGCAAATTATTTTCCTGATACGCGGACGCCCCGGTGCGATACCAAGACGGATACGCGGGTGTTTTCCGCCTGTTTCCGGCGCGGTTTTTAGTTTACATAATACTTGACAGGCCCGTCGTTTCCCGTTATACTGACATTGTTCGACAGCGCGGCGCGCGGACAGGCTGACGTATGATTTGACCGGGTCCGGCATAAAATTGGGACAAGAGGTCAGACCCGCTGTGATCAAGCCGGGCGAGGAGGTTTCCGGATGGAGCTTTGGGAGGATTATTACGGTCTGCTGCAGGTGCATCCGCAGGCGGGGCCGGAGGTCATTCAGAGCGCTTATAAGCGCCTGTGCCATATGTATCACCCCGACGTCAACCCCGACCCGGCGGCGGCACAGATGATGCAGCGCATCAACCGCGCCTACGAGACACTGCAAGACCCCGGCCAGCGCCGCCGGTACCATGCCGAATGGACTCGGTGTACGGCGTCCCTCCAGTCCCGGGTGGAGGTGCGCGAGCGCGTCGTATACGTCAACCTGGCCGAAAAGGACGGCGGCACCCCGGCCGCAGCCGCGGCCGTGCGGGATTATTTCAACAGCCTGCGCGGGCGCGACTACAAAAGCGCCTACGCGCTGGTCAGCGAGGAGGACAAACACTGTTTTGGCTACGGCGCGTATGTCGAGTGGCAGGAATCGGTGTCCGCGCTGTATGAGGTGGGAGACACCTGCCTGAAACTCTTTAAGCGGTACGCCGCGTTCAAGACGACGGCGGGGAGCAAACTGCCTGCCGAGGAATATACCGTCACCCTCTCCGAAAAAGATAAGACCACGGGCCGCGTCAGCGAATACACCCTCACCAAATACGCCGTGCGGGAAAACGGCGTGTGGCGCGTCTACCTCGGCTACCGCGACCTCACCCCGCTCAAACTGCAATTCAAGGCGATGGCTTCCAACCCCAGGGAGGCCCAGCTGCTCACGCTTTGGGAGAAACATAAGGCGTATAACGATCTCGGGATGGGTATGCCCAACCGTCAGGGGCTGGAGGAGGCCCTGGAGCGCGAGATATACCGCTACAAACGGTACGGCAGGCCGTTCGCGCTGGGGCTTTTCTCCGTCGCCCTGCCCGACCATGTGACTGACGGCGGCCTGCGGGAGCGCGTGATGAAATACGCCGGCTATGTCATCAGTTCCGCCGTCCGCTGTGTGGACAGCGCGGCGTGGCTGGGAGACGGCGTTTTTGCCGCCCTGCTGGCCGAGACCGATAAATCCCGCGCGGCGCTTGCCATACGCCGCATCTCAAACATGGTGCGCCATGACATATCGGCCTGCTTCGATTTTGACGTCGCCATCACGGCGGGGGCGACCAATTACAACGGACAGAAGACCGGGGCGCTGCTTGATCTCTGTATGCGCGCGATTCTCACCGCCGCCAGGGACGTCCCGGAGCGCGGCGCGACGCAAGTGGACGCCCTATGAAGATACTGGCCGTCTCGGACGAGGAGAGCGCATTTATCTGGGATTACTTCGACCGCTCCGCCTTTGACGGCGTGGACCTCATCCTCTCCTGCGGCGACCTGCACCGCGATTATCTGGAGTTTTTGGCGACCATGCTGCCCGTCCCGCTGTTCTATGTGCCGGGCAATCACGACAAGCGCTTCATCACCGAGCCGCCCGGCGGCTGTGTCAGCGTGGACGGCAGGCTGGAGATTTACAAAGGACTGCGCGTCTGCGGACTGGGCGGCTGTAAGAGCCAAAATCCCGGCGCGGCATACGAATACAGCGAATCCGTTATGGCGCGCCGGGCACAAAAACTCCGGCGCGCCATTTTGCGCGCCGGGGGGCTGGATATTTTGGTCACACACGCGCCCGCCGAGGGGCTCGGCGACGGGACAAGCTCTTTCCATCAGGGCTTTGCGGTTTTCCGGGAGCTTTTGGAGGAGTACCGCCCTAAAATCTATTTTTTCGGTCACCGGCACAAGCGGTACGGGCTCGGGGACACCCCCGCGCAGTATTGCGGCGTGCGGCTTGTCAACGCCTGCGGGTATACGATCGTGACGGTATGAGGGAGAGCAGGAACAACGGCTTGTGTGCGGTACGGTTCTTTTCTTCGTTGGCTAAGGGGAACGGGCGCGGCTTCGGCCACGCCTGATGCGAGAAAATAAACTGATATTGTGGGGATGCAAATGGCCGTATCGAAGTCGATCGACTTTCTGCTGGATAAGGCGGATGTCGTCATACAATCCCGTTTGCGCAAGGAAATCCTTGGTGAACTCAATAAAAACGACGGGGAAAACTTGCTTGAGCAAATTTATCGGACGCCGTATTTCAAGCTGGTTCAAAGCTACGTAAAGCCGAACGGCTATATCGGGAGCGGTATGCACAGCTGGGACAACTGGCGGGGGAAAAAGCTCCACGAAACGCCGCTTCAGGACGGCGAAACGCCGGCGCGAGCGTCGGGGTACTGCGCGAAACCGCCGCCAGCGTAGAGGAGGCGTTATCCGCGGACGGGGTTCTGCGGCTGGATTTCAGTACGCCGCACAACAGGCGGTACTCGCCTAAAAGACTGGAATACCCTACCGCGTACACGGACGTCCGGCTTGAATCCGATTATAAGAGAAAAACCGCGCTTGACTGCGATCTGACGTTCTGGGCCGTGCAGTTTCTATTTATACAACAAAGGCATAAGCGCGGTCTGAGGGAGGACGGGGGCTGTTACAAAGGCTGGCAGGACGGGCAGAAATAAATGTTCCCGCCCAGATACGCCTCGCGCTTCAGCCCGCCGCCGCAGGCGCGGCAAGGGTAGGGAAGCGTCTTGCTTGACAGGACGGTGCGGTAGCCGCCTTTGCGGTTGAACAAATCCTTTTCAGTGTCGCGCCCGCCACCGTCCCGCATCTCCGCCAGCGTGGACTTTACGCTGTCAAACAGGGCCTCCATATCGTTATCAGTCAGCGCCTCGAGCCTGCGTTTCGGATGGATGCGCGCGTTCCATAAAACGTCATGCAGAACGCCGTTGCCGAAGCCGGGAATCCGCTGTTCGGTGGCGAGAAACGCCTTGACGCTCAGATTGGGCTTCAATCCGCGCCGTAAACCGCCGAAATAGGCTTTGTCAAACGCGTCCTCGTACGGCGTGGGGCTTTTTTTGACGGAGTAGCCTTCGGGTATGCCGTTTTCATCCGCCGGAAAGCAGAACATCGCGCCCCACATCTGCACGGTGCAGGTCATATGGGAACCGTCGTCAAACGCGAGCAGCAGCTGATGGGATTTGGGCAGCTTTTCGCCCGGCGCGTGGTATTTGACCGGCGTGCTGAGCACTATCAGCATATCCCCGCATACGATTTCGGTGTTGCCGCCGCAGGTGTAGCCGGTGCCGGGATTGGAGCCGGTGATTTTCTTTCCCGCCAGTTTTGCGTTGTATCCGGCAGGGTTTCCGGTATACCACGCGAACGCGTGGGGGTGCGCGTTGGCAACGGCGGAGCGGATGGTCTTTCCAATAAGGGTCCTGTTGATTTGATCCGCGAGGACATAAGTCTCGGGCAGTTCGATCATGGGGGAGTCCCTCCTGTGTTTGTTATTTCGTTCACCGCGCCGATGAACCGTTTCACGTCGTCAAATTGCGGGAGGTTTACGGTAGACCGCATCCTGCCGTGAACCTCTTTGGCCGCAAGACTTTCAAATATCCGCCGATGTCAGCGGCGGCGCGAAGCTCCTCCTTCAGCCTTTCATCCCGTTTACGCCGCAAAATCAAGCGCGTTATGAAGGGCGTCGCCGTCAAGATAATCGGAGGCGATCTCTTCTATTTCGGGCTTTAGGGCAATGTTGCTTTTCCATCACATTTTTTCTCCCCGGAAAAATATTTTTATAAAAAACAGCGTACCGGCAGCAAAAACGGGTACGCGACGTACCCGTTTTCGGACGCCCGCGTGAAAACGTTTACCGCAGCGGCACCATCTGAATGCCGTTTTCGGTACGGGCAAACGAGCAATGGTCGTATTTGCTTTCCAGCAGAAAGGCTTCGGAGCCGATGACGATTTTGACGCCGGGGTAGGCGGTGCCCGATATGTTGACGGAACCGAAGCCGGAGGCGGAAAGGATCTCCTGCATGGATTGCAGTTCGTCCTCAAGGTCGGCCGCGTTTTGGGTGAGGGTCTGGTAAGTAGTGATGGCGCGCTGGAGCGCCTCGAGCTTGTCAGGTGTGATCCTGCCCGCTTTTTTATGTTCCGACAGCAGGTTGATGGCGCGCAGCAGGGCGGCGGCGTCGCGCTTGTTGGCTTCAAGTTCCTGCGGTATCTCGCGGCTGCGCGCGGTCACACGGGGGTCGTTGCCGACCTCCAGCGTGGTGGGCACATAGCTGCTGCGGCCGCCGGTCAATGTGGTGCTGATCTTCTGCATGGCGACGACGCGCCCGCCGACGATCGTTCCCCTGGAACCGAGCAGGACGACACTGCCCCCGCTCTGCACGGTCGAGTGGAGGATAAACGAGGTTTCGATGTCTCCGGTGGCCTGGACCGATCCGGACTGGATATATTTAGACTTGATATAACCCCCGGCCTGAACCAAACCCTTGCCGAAGCCGTT
>JAIRUE010000022.1 GCA_031254575.1 Oscillospiraceae bacterium
CTCAGTCAAGTCAGACACAAGGATTTTTCCTGTGGAATCGGTCTTGTAGCTGCCTATCCGCTCCCCGGTATCGCGCTCCACGAGGAACGTCGCGCCGGTCAGCGGCGCTTTGGTCTGCGCGTCAAATTTCAGGATTTGGATGCCGGAAAGCGGTTTGTTCGTCACCGTGACAATACTCGGCACGACGGGCTTGACCTCCACCGTCTTGGCCGTGCCGCTGAGAATGTAGCCTGCGGGCGCTTTTTGTTCAGAAACCAAAAACCAGCCCGGTTCCACGCTGGGTATGCTGACGGTTCCGTCCTTGCCGGTGGTGTACTCGCCCACAAACGCGCCGCCCTGCTTCGATACGGTGAATACCGCGCCGGTCAGCGGGTCGCCGGTAATCTCGTCAATCTTTTTAATGACGATACTGCCGAACGCGCGGTTTCTAAACTCCACCGTAACAATCTTGCTGTTCGTCACCTGAACCGTCTGCACGTTGGTGTCGCCCAGCGTGTAACCCTCCGGGGCCGCCGATTCGGTGATCTGAAAAAATCCCGGCTCTATCGCGGGGATATAGACAAGGCCGTCCTCGTCGGAACGGTAGACGCCGATCATCTGACCGCTCACCGCCCTGACGGTAAACTCCGCGCCCTCCAACGGTTCCCGCGTGTCGGCGTCCACCTTGCGAATGAGCAGCCCCGACATGGGCGCGTTCTCAAAGACCAGCTTGACAAACTGATTGGCCGTGATTTGGAAGTCCTGCGGCTTGTCGTCTATCAAGTAACCCTCAACAGCCTTTGATTCAGCCGTCTTGTACCATCCGGGTTCAAGAGCGTCGAGAACGATAACGCCGTTGGCGTCGGTTTCATAGACGCCGACAATGCCGCCGTCCATGCGGTAGACAGTAAACTTCACGCCCTTGATGGGCTGCTTGGTGATACTGTCGATTTTGATGATTTGCGCTCCGCTCATTTTGCGGTTATAAAAATCAAGCGTGTAACTTTTGCCATAATCAATTTCAATGGTCTGCGATTGGTTTTCCAGCAAGTACCCCTCCGGCGATTCGATCTCCTGCGCCACAAAGCCGCCTTTCGGCAAGTGGGGTATGATAATGGTTCCGGTGGCGTCGGTGCGGAAAATACCGTTGCTTGTTCCGACCACGCTCCCGTCGCTTGCCGTGACCTTGAACACCGCGTCGGCAAGAGGTTCTCTTGTCACGGTGTCCAGCTTGCGGATAACGAGTGTCCCGGTGGGCTGGTTTTTGAACGATACCTTGTACACTTTGCCGTCCGCGTAAACGTCAATCGTCTGCGGCGTAGTGTCGATGGCGTAATACTCCGGGGCCTCCAGTTCGGTCACTACAACCGCGCCGGGCCTGACGTTGGGTATCATTATTTCGCCGTTGCTGTCCGTGATATATTCGCCGTTGGTATTCCCCACGACGGCCCCGCTGCTGTCCGTGACCTTGAAACGGGCGTTGGCAAGCGGGGTATTGGTAACGGCGTCCACTTTTGTGATAAGCAAACCGCCGTATGGCTGGTTCTTAAAGCCTACCCGGTATATCTTGCCGTCCATGCCCACCTGTACGGTCTGCGGCGTGGTGTCAATGGCGTAAAACGCGGGGGCCTCGATCTCGGTTATCACGAAACTGCCGGGCCTGACGTTGGGTATCAGGATTTCGCCGTTTTCGTCTGTAATATACTCGCCGTTGGTATTGCCTACGACCGCGCCGGAGGAATCCGTCACGCGGAAACGGGCGTTGCCCAGCGGCTTGTTGGTCTGCGCGTCAACCTTTGTGATGAGGATAGCGCCGTAGGGGATATTGGCAAACGTCGTTTCCACAATGCTTGTGCCGTCCGGTTTCAGCCAAACTTGCTGCGTACTGTTTTCGGACAGCATATAGTTGGCCGGGGCCTGTACCTCCTCCACAATAAAACCGCCCGGAATCAGCCCGGTGATGACGATGGTGCCGCTGGAATCGGTCGTGTAGCGGCCTATCAGCGTCCCGGACGAGCCGGACACTTCCTCGTTGACTTGGCGCAGTTCAAACACCGCGCCGGACAATAATTCGCCGGTCACAATGTCGGCCTTGCGGATAACGATACTGTTCAAGGGGTAGTTAATAATCTCGTAGCCCCTGATATAGTCGCTGCCCGACGTGACAAGGATGTTATTACCGCTCACGTCGCCGCCCGCGCCGTCCAGCGCGGCCTCAAACGTGGTGTAGGCGTTCTCGCCGGGGGTCAGGTAACGGCGTATTTCGGGATTGGAGGCGGGGGTGAATCCCGGAGCCGGTAATGTTTCGGTGATTGTGTACCAGCCCGGATCGGCGTGTTTGAGTATGACTTGGCCGTTTTTGTCGGTGCGGTACGTTCCGATATGCTGTACGCCGCCGTCGCTGCGGTCGCGCTCAACGCGGTAGGTGGTGTCGGGAATAGGGGTGTAGGTGAGGGCGTTGGTCTTGGTGATAATCAATGTGGGTTTACGAACGTCCTCATATACAAGGGTCTTGGTTTTGCCCCATTCTAAGGCAATCTCTTTATGCTGCGTGTCGAGAATGTACCCGTCAGGGCTGGTGACTTCCTCCACCGTATATACCGCTTCGTCAAGGTTTTCTATGAGGATGTGCCCGTCCGCGCCGGTGACATACTCGCTCACGGTCTTATCCTCTGTCTTTTGAACCTTGAACGTCGCGCCGGAAAGCGGCTGCTTGGTCACAGCGTCGATTTTGAGGATTTCCAGCTTGGGCCGTTCGCGGTTGTCAAACTTGACTTGAATTACCTTGCCCGGCTCCAGCAGCACGTTCTTTTCCTCGTCGCGCTTCAAGTAACCGTAGGGGGCCGCCAGTTCTTTTATTACAACCCAGCCCGGTTCGAGGTTATCCAAAAAGATGATGCCGGTGCTGTCGGTCATGCCCTGCCAGATGATTTGCCCGCCGTTGCGCTCAACCGAAAATTCTGCGTTTGCCAAAAATTCGCCGGTGGCCTCGTCCACTTTCAGGATATAAATACCGGGTTCCGGGTCGTTGAGGAAAACAAGCTGCTTCACGCCGTCCCCGGCCAGTATCTCTATCTCCTGCGGGGTGGTATTCAGCACATATCCGGCTGGGACGCCCACCTCTTTTACAAGGTAAACGCCGGGGTCAACGGCAATCATAACCTCGCCGTCATAGCCGGTGGTGTAGCTGCCGATCAGCGCGGTGTTTTTGTAGACCTCAAAGGTGACGCCGCCCACCGGCTCGCCGGTGCTGGCGTCGATTTTCATAATCAGCAGATACGGCTTCGCCTTGTTCACGGCGATAACAACCGGGTCGGCGTCTGTCGCCGGATTGTACGGGTCAAAATGAATACCGATTTTGGTGGAATCCAAAACGAACCCAAACGGAGCGGACACTTCCTCAAATTCGTAGTATCCTTCGCCGTCCTCCGGCACCATGAAGGACGCCACGCCGTTATAGTCGGTGGTGACGCTGCCGATAAGCTGGCCGTCTTTGTAGACGTTGAAAACGGCGTCGGCCAAAGGCTGGCCGTCCTCGCTCAATTTAATGAGCGTAATGCCGGGTTCGCGGACATTCAAAAAGGTAAGATATACGTCCGCTTCACCGCTCCAGTTCACGGTCTGCACGGACGTGTCGCGCAAGTAGCCCTCCGGCGCGGACAGTTCACGCACCTCGTAAACGCCAAAGGGCAATTCCACCGAATCAAACTCAAGGATTCCGTCAAACCGCGTGACGCCGGTGGTCTGGAAACTGCCGTCTACCTGCTTTAACTCAAAGACAGCGCCCTGCAATACGCGGTTGTTCTGCTTGTCCAGCTTCCTTATGAAAAACTTGTGGGCGTTGTCGTTGCGGAGCGTGGCGTAGGTCGTGATATTCGCCCCGATGGAAACCGGCATCGGCGGGAGCGGCGTATAGCCCGGAGGGGCCACGGTTTCATACAACATATAGGTGTCGTCAGGGTCGAGGTTTTCCCATAGAACGACGCCGGTTTCATCGGTCGTCCGGCTCTCCGCGTAGCCGCTTGCGCCGCGCAGTTCAAAGGTAGCGCCGCCCAGCGGCCAGCCCTGCCCGTCTGTTTTGGTGATCTGTAACGCGCCTTCCTCGGTTTCGTCGCTTGACCATGAAAACGCGCCGGAGGCGTATATAAGCCCAACAGACGGGTCAGCAATGATATAGCTTTGCTCATTCATGGTACCGTTGTAGGCGATATACAGTTCATACTGCGTAACGTCGGCGCTGGAGGTTATCTCCACCTTGCCGGACGCCGCCGCGTTGTCGGCGGGTATGCACAGCTTATATTTGCCGCGATACTCGACGCCGTTGGCGTTGAGGTCGGTCTGAATCGGGCCGGTGGTCGGGACGCGGTAAGTCGTTGTCCCCGCGCCCTTGTCTATCGTCTGGAGCGGCGCGTTGGTGTCGGCGTTGACCAGCATCGTCCCGGTGGGGCCGTAGGGGGTAACGTCAATGCAGTTTCCGTTCGGCTTTGTGGGCGTCGCGCTGGAAACCCAATACACGACGGTGTAATAATCAATGCCGCCGATGGTTTCCAGTTCCACATACGGGGAGGTCATGGCAAGACCGGCCAGCCCGTCGTCGTGGTACAGGTCGAGGAAGCCGCCCGCTACATTCGCCTGCCAGCGCATATACATACCGCGCCATTGGTTTTGCGTCCATTTGGACGCTTCGGCAAGAATCGCCTGCACCGCTTTGAACACGCGTATCTGCTGCGCGTCGCCGCTGCTTGACGGGTTCTTTACCTGCTGGCTTCCCGCCATGAATTGAGTACCCTCTATCCCAAGCTGGCCGAGCGCGGCCCATACCGCGACTTGCGTCGCGTATTCGTATTCGGGTTCGGTCAGGCCGGGGAGGTTATTGTCCGCGATAAAGTCAGCGAGGGTCACTTGCGGATAGCCGGACGCGAACGCGCCCAGTACCTTCGGGCCTGCCTCATAGCGGTTCTTTATCGGCAGCGTCTTGTTGTCCGGCACGGCTTTCAAGCCGTGGTTGATACAATACGCCGGGCCTTTGATGTTTTCCTTATTGGTCGTATATTCCCAATAGGAACCGCCGAGGGCCTTGCCGGTCGAATCTTTCAGAAAACTGTTGCGTTCGCCCATCTTGACGGTGACGGTGGTGCTGCCGCTGGTTTCAATGGTGGCGGCGAACGCCGTAAACGGTATCATGGACAGCGCCATGACGAACGCCAAAACAAGCGCGGTGATTTTTTTGTGCATGGATAAAATGCTCCTTTCAGCATACAAAAAACAGGCCGTTTCCGGGCCTGTTCTCTGTTATTGTTTTGTGGGTTTACTTATTTGGTGCTGCCGGGGACAAGGATTTCCTGCGCGAACGCAAGACGCTGGGGGTCTTTGAGGTTGAAGCGGACGGTTTCAAGGAATAGGCCGTCGTTGGTTTTCTTGCTGTTGGTGGGGTCGCAGTTCAGCCATTTGCCGTCAAGGTACACCATTGTCCATGAGTGGTTGTCGCCCGATACGCTGACGCAGGGGATTCCAGCCTGTTCACAAAGATACTGGAAAGCGTATGCGTAGGTGGCGCAGGCCCCTTTGACCGGCTCGGCCGCGGTAAACACTTTCTCTATACCCGCCGCGCTCTTGCGGTCGTAGGTGATTTTGGTATGGATAAAGCGGTTGAACAGAATGATTTTGTCACGGTCGGTCAGGTCTTTGGCGGCGTCGAGGGTATCAAGGGTGGCTTTGTCCAGTTTGTACGCTGTCGCGCCCACTGTCACGATAAAGTAATCGGGGTAGTTGTAGTAGCCTTTGGTGTACGGCTCGGCGTCAAAGAAGTAATAATACGCTTTGCTCATATCGGCCATAACCGACATAAAGGTGTTGCGGGATTCGTAGTCTTTGGCGACGGCGTTCGCGTAGGAATAGTACGGGTTAAAGCGGTTCTCGCCGTTGCCGGGAATGATGAAGGCGCGGTCAATGTGGGTCTGATACAGGGCGTTGTACATTCCGCGCGTCCAGCGGTCGTTGAATATCGCGGGGTTGGCGTCTTGGCTGTAATCCTTGCGGGAGAGTTCCCTGCCGTCTATCAGCTTGTACGTCAGGGCGGTGTCGCTGATACTGCCCGTGCCGTCCGCGACGGTCTGGCCAGTGGTCTGCTTGGGTTCGTCCGTTTCGGCGGCGTAGGCCGTGAGGGTGGAGGTCAGGAGCAGCGCCAGCGTGAGGATCGCAATCAGCTTTTTCATTTCCGGCACCTCTTTCAGTAGAATAATGGGGTCTTTTTCTATCTTTATTCTACCATAGCCCGGCGTTTTCCCCTAATGTGCGAAAAGTTTATTCGCACATTTATCCTACTTCGCGGAGTTGCGCCGACCACCTGAGTTCCGGGGTGTTTTCAATGCACGTTATGAGGGTCAGGAGATTTTCGGCGGACCGGCCCAGCTTGGAATAATCATATTCTCCTATCTGCTCTTTGCTGAACACCTCGTAGGTGCGTGTGCCGTAACGGGTGGTGTAGGTGATTTTGTCGCCGGTCTGCAAGTCTTTGACGAATGAAAAATACGGCGACGAACCGCGATTGTGTCCGCACAGCGCCACGTTCCCATCCCATGAGGACGTGGAAGTGAAATGCCCGGCCCCTTTTTTGAGGTTGTCAAGGCTTTCGCCCTCGTACACGGTGATGGTCTTGCCTGTCCGGGCGACGTAGATTGTGCCGATACTGCCGTTCTCATAATACTGCGGCTCGATGTTGGACGCGACAATGGAAGTGGACGCTTCAAGGCCGGGCGCTGTGGGCGGGGTAGATGTGTTCGTTGTGGCTCCGGGATAATCCTCATAGCTGTTATAGCCGGGAATTGTCCCGGTGGCGTTGTAGCCGTTACCGGCGTTTTTCGGCGTGTTGTCGTGGTACAGACTGCTGGGGTCTGTGGGTATATCGCCGCTGAACACGCCGTAGGGCGGCGGGAGAAGCGCGGCGTCTTTGTTGCGGCGGGTGTTCTCGGTCATGGGGTCGGGGGGAACGGGGTCGTCATTGCTTGTGGATTTACCGAAACCCGGCAGCGTGTCCTCGCCGGTGGTAAACTCGTAGTTATACGCGAAAGCGGGGGCGGCCAGCGCCACGCAGAGGACGCAGGCAAGAATAATTGCGGCGGTCTTTTTCATGTGTGCCAATCCTTTCATCTTAATATACGGCCTGAATGGTTCCCGCGCCAAAATTCGCTTCGATCCGGTAGGCGCTGCCCTCGAAGGCGATTCGGTGTTTCAGCCTATCCGCGCCGTACCTGATCTCCACCGTCTGGCCATTTAACGCTTTGGCCGTGAACGCTTCGATTTCTATACCGAAACAATCGCCGTCCAGCGGGGAGAGGTCTATCAGCTTATTTTTCGCGCTGATTTTGTCCTTTGCCGCCAGTACCCGGAAACCGTCCCGGTATATCTTGACGTTGCGGCGCAGAAAAAAGAACGCTCCGGCTCCCGCAAGCGCGGCAAGAACGGCAGGGCCGATTAAAATAGGGACAAGCGGTATGCCGCCGCCGTTTTCCGGGGCGGTCGGCTCCGGCGCGGACGTGGGGGTGGACGGTTCCGGCGTCGGCGTCGGGTTTATCTCGATACCCTCAAAGTAGGCGATATACAAGGTATCTCCTGTGACCGCCTTTACAATCTCGCCGGTATAATCCGCTGTCGTGACATACCCGGTGACAACGCTTTTAGACGCCTTTGCCGTGTACTTGGCGACGGCGCGGTAACTGTCCGGGATGTCCTGATAATCCACATTGGTATAGTTCTGAACCTCCCATGTCACATCATCAAGCTGTAATGTTCTGCCGTTGTCCGTGATAGTCTTGGGAATGAGGGATGTGTCGTTTGCGGACAAATGCGGATATTCCCGCGTGGCGGTGACGGTATAGCTGCTGTTCTTATACCCCGCCGCCTCGCATTTCACCGACGCCATATCCAGCGTGAGCGTCCCGCTGAAACTGTCCGCCGACTGATATTCCAATGACGGGGATAGCAGCTTGATGATTTCGTTCAGGTCTTTGGTGTCGGTGCTGAGTTCCACCGTTTCGGTGTGGCTCCGCGTTTCTGTCCCGCTGGTGCGCTTCTCGGTGATGTCGGTCAGGGTGTACCGCCAGCCGTCCCTTGTGAAGTTCTCGCGGGGAATGTCGGCGGGGGTCTGGCCCGCCGTGAGAATGTAGGTTTTTACGATTTGCCGCGTACCGTCCGATATGACGGTCTGCACATCGGCGGGATAGAGGTCGTCCCTCATATCCTCCGGGTAGGGCGGCAGGGGCGTTGCGGCGGTCTGCGGCGCTTCATCGGCGGCAAACGCTGTTAATCCACAGGATAACAGGACGCAGATAACCGCCAGCATACAGGCAAGCCGCTTGGGGTGTTGCCGTTTCATTCGCTGGTTTCCTCCTTAAAGTAAAAATCCAGCCGTATCAGGCTGGTAGTGATATTGATTTGTGGGTTAAATCCCCCTTTGTGGATTAACGGGGGGCCGGGGGGAGCGCGATACCACGGTATGAAAATAAACCTATTACCCCCTTGGCGCGGCGGTCTAACGCGCGTCATCCCGTCTCCGCGCCTCTCTCTGGCGGTACAGTTCCAAAGCCTTGATGATGGTGTCCTCAATCTTCTGCGCGGGCGTCCCCGCTGGGAAGAACCGGGATATTCTCTCTCGCGGCATTTTGAATTGTTCCACCTGATTCGGTTTTTCCTCCTGCATGATGGACAGCATAACGTCCTCGTTCAGCCGCCCGTCCTCCGCAAACTTCCGCATTTTCATGGCCTGAACGTGGGACGGGGTGCAATCTTCGCTCTCAATGGTTTCTAATAGGAGTTCCTGCTGCTCCGAGGACAGGTAGGACAATTCCACGGCGGGGCGCATGGCGATTTTCCCCGTGTCCACCATGTCTAACACTGGTGGGATAAGGTCGGTTAGGCGAACGTAACGGCGCACTTGTTCACGGCTATCCCCGCTATCTTGGGCAATAATGTCACGCGATTTTTGCCCCTCAGACTTGTGCCCCACTGGGGCACAAGTTAAATCTGTACGTTGCCCCTGCCTTTTTAATGCGTCCAGCTTCATTTTATATGACTTTGCTTTTTCGCTTGGCAGTATGGTTTCACGTTGAAGATTCGCGTCCACCATTGCGATAATGGCCTCGTCGCGGGTTAAATCCCGGACAATGCAGGGCATGGCGTCCAGCCCCGCCAGTTCACAGGCCAGCTTGCGCCGGTGGCCGCTGACCAGTTCATACCGGCCATCATCTTTCTGACGGACAAGCGCCGGGGTCTGTATGCCCACGGCTTTTACGCTCTCGGCCATAGCCGTCATGGATTCGTCCCGCCTGACCTGAAAGGGGTGGTCGGGGAATGGGTCTATCTCGGACAGCGGAATATCCAGCACTTTCTCTCGCTGCGCGTCGTCCCGTTCCTCCTGCGTGGTAAAGAGGTCATCGGCTGCGGGTAGCTTTAGATTTAGCCCTTGCTTCATCTGCCAGCACCTCCTTTGTGAAGTCCGCGTATGCCTGCGCCACTTTGCTCCCCTTGTCATAGGCGAATATGCTCTGTCCCGCCGCGCTGATCTCGGCGGCCTTTACCGCAATCGGGATTTGCGTTTTGTAGATTTTGAGCGTACTCCCGTATTGCTGGCGCAGAATGTCAGCCGTCGCCCGCGCGAGGTTGGTTCGCATATCGGCCAGCGTCAATAAAACGCCGTCCACTTTTAGGCTGGGGTTGATCTGCTTGCGTACCTTGCCGATTGTCCGCATGAGCTGGGTCATGCCCTTTGCCGGTAGGTACTGCGCCTGTACCGGCACGATTACGCTGTCCGCCGCCGCTAAAGCGTTGATGGTCAGCATGGATAAGGACGGCGGGCAGTCAATGATGATGTGGTCGTACTCATGCTTAATCATGCCGAGGTAGCTTTTCAGCGTAAACTCCCGGCTCATGGCGTTGACAAGGCTCATTTCCATGCCCGACAGTTCAATGCTGGCCGGTATCAGGTCTACGCCCTCGTCGTGCTTCAGGATCGCGTCGTAGTACCCAAATTCTTCGTCATGGATTGTTTTTTCCATGATGTCGGATAGGGTCATGGGCAGGGCGTCGCTGTCCGGCCAGCCGAGGGCGGTGGTTAAGTCGGCCTGCGGGTCAATATCCACAAGCAACACCTTTTTGCCCTCCATAGCCAGTCCGACGCCGAGGTTGGCCGTCGTGGTGGTTTTTGTAACGCCGCCTTTTTGGTTGCATATCGCCGTGACTTTGCAATTTGACATTGTGGGTTTTCCTCCCTTCGTACAGATTTAGCCGCCTATGGCCGTGGCCGCAGGCGGCTATGTAACGGGAGGGCAAACCCCCGGAAACGCGAAAACGCCGCTCATTCATAAAGAACAAGCGGCGTTTTGCTATGTTATATCAATTTTTCACTATTTTTCAGGGAACATTGTCAAAATATCTTGCGTGGCAATGTTCTCTTGCGTCAAAAGTTCAGTATTTACAATGGGTACAGCGGCGAACATTGCCAAATAAGAACATTGCCACGCGAAAGCCGGGTTTGTCAATGTTCTCCCGCAAAGCATTGAAAACACAGGGTTTTTACTGTTTCTGCCCTATGAGCGTCCAGTCCCACCCGTCCGGCTTGCGGATAGAGCGGATGCCGAGGTCTTTTTTGGCCCGGTTTACCGTCCGTTCACTGATTCCCGCGTCGGCGCAGATTCTTTGTATGTCCGCGCCTGACCGGGGGCCGGTGGATAACAGGCTGAGTATTGTGCTTGACGCCCATTCCCGTTTACCGTCCTCCATTATATCGGCGGCATAATCATCGTCGTATGCGTCAAGGAAACTGACAGAGGAATCGCGCCCGATACGGAACGCCAGCGGGCCGCCCTCCGGGGCAAGGCTACTTTTGATATGCTTTATCACGCGAATGTCCGGCTCGTCCTCTGAACGCTCTATCAGCATGACGCTCCGCGCTGACGCGGCTATGTCGATAGAACCAAGCCCGCGATACAGGCTTTTCGTTCCCGACGCCTTGTTCATGTGGCCAACGGCGAGAATAGCGCACTCATGCTTTTCCGCGATTACCGCCAGCCCGCCCAACAGCCGCCGCATATCGGCGGCGCGGCATAAATCCGCGTCCGCGCCGATAAAGGCTTGCAAAGGGTCAAGTACCAACATCTTTGCTTTTGTGTCGCGGACGGCGTTATCCAGTATGTGTAAATCCGCTGATATATCAAGACCGGCGCAGTCTATGATTGCGATTTTGGAACAGTCGGCTCCAGCCGCCATCAGGCGCGGTTTCAAGGTGTCCGCGACGTTATCCTCCGCGGACTGAAAAATGACGCTGCCGGTTATCGGTTCGCTGTCCGATCCAAGGATAGGCCGCCCCGTTGAGAGAGCGGCTGCGATATTGACGGCCAATGTTGATTTCCCGATACCGGGGTCACCCATCAGTAAAATGAATTTGCCGGTGGGTATGTACGGTTTCGCCAGCCATTTCACTTCGACCGGCTCTATTGTATCAAGGTAGCGTATGGGCGCTTCCTTATGTTTATTGCTCATGTGTCGTTCCCCGTTTCAGCGGATTGTGGGTTTACAGCCGCGTTAATTCCGCTTGACTATTTTACCATAGCGAGGTAGAATAAGTAAAGGGCAACGGGGAAAATGTGTTAGCTGGAACCGCTTTTATATCCGTTTTTGATGTAATTTCGCTTATCGGCGGCCTGCAAACCATTGGTATTACAGGGTTTTTCAAAAAGTTCTGTATCGCCACTCCGACCATCTTATAAAAGGGCTTGTATCGCTTGCGGTGCAAGCCTTTCTTTGCATTCTCAAAGACCGCTTCATACTTGTTTCGCAACCTCGGAACCTTCCATTTCACTCCATTTTGACGGTAATTGAGTTTTGCTTCGTTTTCCCTGACGGTAACCGGCTTCGTTTCAGTTTCCGTCTTTCTCTGTATCTTTCGGCTGTTTTAAGGTCAGTTATACTTGTCCCTCCCGTTCTATCGGGTGTACCTATATAACCTGTTAACCACGGACTAATTGCTATGCTTTTTTTCTCTGAAATAATCTCTGTAGTCGTTCCGAAATAATAATAATCCATCTGTACACTAGGCATTGTGTTCGCCAGTTGCATATATACCGGGTGCGGGGAGAGAGAAAGTGGATCATACCCCGGCTTCGGCAAACCTTTCGGATACAGCGCATACTCCAGCGCCGACCGCCAGTCAACGCCATACAGATACACTTTCCCGTCAGGGTTCAGCGTGGCTTTTCCGACGGCCGCCGTGAAAACCTCTTCCCAAATGCTTTCCTGGCTGTACCCCGGGTAGTATTGCTCAACAATCTCATAGAATGTCTGCCGCGCTTCACTCACTGTCTGTTCCGGTATCTTCGGCGCCGGAATCCCCACCGTGTTCCCGTCGCCCGTCCCGTGTTCCGTGCCCGTACGGTATCCGTTCCGGATCGCCTCCGCCGCCGCGTGCGCCGCCGCCTTGCCCGCTTCGTCCCCCGCCTGGTTCGCCTTGTTCCACGCCTCGCCGTATGCCCTCACCGCGGCGAGGTCTTCGGCCGTCAGGTTGTCCTTGTCCCACTGGCTGGCCAGTCCCGCCGGGTCTGTGTACCTGACCGGGTTGTTCAGACAGTATGTGTACGGCGTCATCGTCTGCGGGTGCGCGATGTCCCCCTTGACGGGGTCCGCGCTTGTAAACCGCCTGTCCTCCGCGTCGTACATCCTCGCCCGGGCATAGTACAGCCTTAGGACGGGGTCATAGGAATACCCGGCGTATTCCGCCGCGAGGTCAAGCTCTCTCGCGCCCACCTTGAGAACCGCTTTGGCTGTCGGCATCCCCCAGTCGTCGTAGGTGATATAGCCGGTCACTTTCCCGCTCACGTTGTCGGTCAGAAAATCCGTGCTGCCCGAATGGTCATGGTGATACCAGAGCTTGACGATGTTTTTCCTCCCGTCCGGGTAGGGGTAGCTCTGCGTGACGCTCCCCGCGCCGTTCGGAATGCCCAGAACCGCTGCGCTTACCTTATCCAGACCGTAGGTATAGCGGTACGTCAGTCCGTCCCCGCCGGACTCTTGCTCCATTATAGTATGTTTCAGCACGGATGTATAGTCCAAAACGAAGTCTTTCCGCACGCTTGTCCTGCCGTTGTATCCGTAGGCGTTCTTCTTGATGCTCCACTCATTCGCTGCGAGAAGCCCCAAGCCGTTGTAGATATACTCGCTGCTCTCGCCCTGTTCGTTGACGCCTTTCACCATGCGCCCGGCCGCGTCGTAGGTATAGCGTTCTATGACGGTGCGCTGGTTCTTGTTCTTCTCGTATACCCCTTCTATGAGGTTTCCGCGCCGGTCGTATATGTAGGTATAGGTGTCCTTGCCGTCTTCGAGCTTCCGGACCTGCCGGTTGAGGCTGTCGTACCAGTATTCGTTCCCCTTGTTGGCGATCTGCTCCTTGACCAGATTGCCCAGCGTGTCATAGGTATAGGTGACAAATGTGCCGTCCGGGTAATCGATCCGGGTTACCCGGTTCATATTGTCATAGGTATAGCCCGTGGTGTACCCCATTGCATCGGTCATACCGGTTACACTGTTCACAGAGTCATAACCACTGGTGATCTCCAGCCCTGAGGGTGATGTGACTTTGACCAGACGACCCAAGATGTCATAGCTGTAACGGGTAACACCGCCCATCGGGTCAGTGGTGGAAAGCAACCTATCCATGACATCATATACATATGACCATGTATTGCCGTTGCCGTCAGTATTAGTGACAGTGTTGCCGTTTTTATCATAGGCGGAGATAAAGCTGAAGCCCTCCGCGTCGGTGTAGCTGATTAACCGGTCGTTTCTGTCGTAACCTAGAACGGTTTCGCCGCCGTTTGGCTGTGTAATCTTTACGAGATTCCCGTTGCCGTCATGCTCATACCGCGTGACGTTGCCGGCGGCATCGGTTTCAGACTCCAGCCGGTTCAGTTTATCATAGGTATAGACAGTTGTATTTCCCGTGCTGTCAGTAACACCGGTCAGATTGCCGTTTGCTATAATGAACGAATCAGGTATAACATTCAATATGGTAACATTGACATTCAACGGAAGTGTTGCTACACTGGATGAGAACAATCCGACGCCGCGAACAGAACGAGTCGGGATACATTATGTCATTGCAACTGTCGCGGAACAAGATGACCTGCCATTTTTGTATGACGGCGACAGCGTGACGGTGCGCGAACTGTTCCCGGGTGATATACTGTTTGGAACGTATGTGACAATGTTTGATCCCAAAGACGATGCGGAGAAACGTATATATAAGCTGCGGGATTCTTTCACTAAAACACTGGATGGCAGCACGGTAACGATACCGGTTTACATAGAATTGATTGAGGCTCCCGCTACCGATAACAGCGATTTTTGGGGGATATTCAAGGCAATCTTTGCAATGGCGGAAGAATACGGCGAAGATTTCATTGCTGGTGTGTTTGTTTCCCTCATAAAAGATATGTGGGAAAGTACAATGATTGGCAGCGCATTTTTAGCGGAGCTGATTGTTCTGTTCAGTCCTTTGGAAGGATATTACTTTGCCGGCGCGGTGAACAACATTGAGGATTTGAGAATTCGTATCGTAAATTTTGAACGGGAACAAATAACACGCTTTGAAGCATATTATTATGGGCGTATGCTCGGCGACTCATTGCTAATGGCATTAGGCGTAATTGGGGCGGCCGGTATTTGGGAGATTATTAAAGGTATCGGCGAACTAATCGGAGGCGGAGTTATATCCGAGACTGGCATTGGCATAGCCGTGGCCATAAAAGGTGCGGCAGAGATAATTGTAGGCGCTGTTGCCGTATCTGGTGCCGTAGCGTTGGTTGCCTCAGCGGGAATTGACTTTACTGAGAATATCAGCAACTACGCAAAGCATAAGGGTAAGATAAAACTCGTAGATGGTATGACAGTCATGCCTGACCAGGGATTAGATTTGGCTATAGATTTCCTCGGCCCTGAATATAATGAAATTGCTTCGGGAGTTTTTCGCTCAAAAGACGGATTAAGACAAGTCAGGATGACAGACTCAGATTTAGCTCCGGTTAATAATCACCATGGTGCTGCCCACATGAATTTTGAAACAGGAATTTCTGTTGCTAAACCTAATGGCGGAGTGACCTTTGTGGTAGACAAAAATATTCATGTATTTATAACATAGTTGAGGTGATAACTTATGGAAGAAAAAATAAGAAGCCTGAAATGTTTTTTCAATGAATTATTTAACAATGACATTTATAATAATTCATATATTGAAATTTCAAATGTCAATGAAGAAACGGTTTTGCGGGCAAATCAAGAAGGGCTTTTACTATTAGCCAAAGAATTAGTTAAGTTGTGTGATAGCAATATCTTAGGACGCCACTATCATCTTGATGAATGTGGAATGGCTGATAAATGTGATAAGCCTATGGTCATTACACTTTCTAAAGCTCCCTGGCAAATAATGGATGAAGGTGTGCCTAACCAACGAAATTGTGAAGGAATAAATGGCCAAGAGTATGTTGAGTGACTGCCACCTCTGCTAACAAGGCAGACACGAACAGTGTCGTTACAATCAATTATAACAGAAATGCATACGGATACTTTATAAGGAGTGGCAAAAGCATGAAATCCATTAAATCGTTAAGAACCAGGTTGACAAGCCATAATACCCTAGTTGTTCAAAACGAAGGTGGGTTTGTTGGAGAAATGGGCTTTGAATGGGTAGAACCTGCTACGAATATTAAGATTCAATTATTTGAGGCGGATAACAATATTGCGCTGCCCAGTACTTATAAAGATTTTCTCAAAATTTCCAATGGAGCAGTGCTTTTCAAAGATATTAAATATGGGCAATGGGGATGTAAAATTTTTGGACTCGACGAATTAATCTACACATCAAAGCAAGCAAATATCTGGGGTTACGCATTAAAATCCGAGTGGCTCGTTTTTGCACAGTGGTTAGGTGATTGTGATATTCTAGTTTTTGACCTAAATCGAAGTGCATCGGGTGAAAAGAA
The DNA here is from genome assembly GCA_031254575.1 of Oscillospiraceae bacterium. Lineage (GTDB taxonomy): Bacteria > Bacillota > Clostridia > Oscillospirales > UBA929 > UBA929. The sequence continues at coordinate 16,005 of JAIRUE010000022.1, forward strand.
TTACATATTAGACGGAGAAGAAGGGGAGAGTGTTAACAATTGGCAATTTATTAATGGGAGTTTTGAAAAATGGATTGATAGATTAATTGTTTCACAAGGCGCAAAATATTGGAGGTGGTATTAAGTGTATTTGTTGTAATTGATATACTCATGCTATTCAAAGAGCCCGTGGAGGCTGTGTTTATAGCAACGGAGCCTCTCACTGTGAATGACAGCCGGAGATTGTCACTAATGCTATATCCATACGAGATTGCGTTCTCCGGACAAGATTACGTAGTACCGTTTGCTATAACGAACGAATCAGGTATAATATTCAATATGGTAACATTGACATTCAACTAAAACCCGCTGGTATTTACACCCAAATGCCGACAAATATAGAAATACTTGAACAGTTGGCAAAAATGAAGACGCAGTTTGGCTTAGAATAGGAGAATATATAATGTTTTATAAGTTGGCGCAAGATAAGAAATATTCTGACGTCTGGTATAATAGTAAAGTCAAACATTTTGAATCTGTTAAATGCCCAAAATATTCAGGGCATCAACGCGGCATACGGAATGTTCAACCGCTCAGCGCAGAAATAAAAAAGCCTGATTTCGGGGATTTTATTACGACTTCATACAGTGATTGGTTAATAACTGACAAGGTCGTTGATATATTTCAATCGAGCAACCTTACAGGTTACAAGCGGCGGCTTGTGGACGTCTGCAATATGAGGCTTGATTTCAACCTGTGGGAGATCATTGTAACAGGAAGTGCCGGGAGAGCGCATCCCGATACTGAGATTTTTATAAAGAGAAACTGCGAATATTGCGGTCATATAGTATATTCACCTATAAAAAAAGGCAAAGGTCTTATTATTAACGAGGCACACTGGGATGGAAGCGATTTTTTTACAATTACTGAATTTAGTAAGTTCGTTCTTGTTACAGAAAATGCAAAGAAAATAATTGAGGAAAATAATTTGAAAGGCGCTTTATTTGTGCCCATCAATGAATTGGGATGGGAATGAAAAGAGGATTCCGACACGTATGCTTTTTATACAAGAATAGTGAGCAGAATTTTAGAGTAGTTTTTTTATTAGCTACAAATTGGAGGTTTATATGGACATTATATACAATATGGAGAACAAAATAAGAGAAAAACCTGGTCTATATTTTGGCAAACCATTTCTTACTTTATTATACGCATATATGGGTGAGTATGCACGTCGTCAATATGAACTTGAAAGCAATAAAGATTTATCAAAAATCTTTGAGTAGTTAGAATATATCGAAAAGTATTATGGAGTTTCCAGAACAGCTAAAGGGGTATGTATATTGATTTGTGAAAACAGCTTAAGTGAAGAGGAAGCCTTCTATAAATATTTTGAGTTGCGGGATGCCTTTTAGGCATCCAAAGCAGCCCAAGATAATTGGTGGCTATGATGGTGAGCAGAAAACCATGCGGGTGACATTGTGCGTTAATTTATCCCTTTGGATTTAAGACATTTTAAGTCATTTGCAGTAAAATTGCAGCACAGTGAATTGCTAAATCCTGAAATGCCAATGCTTTGACCATATTCTGCAATTCATGGGGTTCAAGAGGCCGCAGGTTCAACTCCTGTCACTTGGACCAATACAGAAGCCTTGAAACACAACGATTTCAAGGCTTCTGCTGTTTTATCCGTCTGATTTCCACAGGATTTCTAAGTTGTGGTTAGAGAAAATAAAAGGGTTTATATCGGGCTAACTGGCAGTTAATTACTAACAAATAACTAACAAACTGCAAACAAATAAAAAGAGTCCTATGCCAGCGTTTCCATCGCCGCTTTCAGCTCGTCCAATTCGATATGCGTATATACATCGGCGGTAATCTTGTAGTCTTTATGCCCCATGATCTTCGCAATGCTGAGCGGATCGGCGCCGGCAGCATGGAGAATCGACGCGCATGTGTGCCGCGTGGTATACGGGACGACATCGACGTCCTTAAAAATCGTCTTCATGGCGCGTTCAAAGCGGGTACCCCATTTGTCCTTATCTAAAGGATTTCCTTTCTCGTCGGCAAACAGCGTCTTATATCCCTTCTCCATCCACCGGGTAACAATGGGACGAGCGGACAAGTGTATCGGCACGAGGCGGTCCTTTCCGGCCTCCGTTTTTATGCCGCCTGTGATAACCCAGTTCTCGGTGTCCACGCTGTCCGGCGTGAGCTGGCACATTTCGGTGGGCCGCCATCTGGTGTTGAGGGGGACGCCTGTTATCGTAGGCGCTGTGGCTCATAATGGAGCGAGTGACGGTATATACGTGAAATACAACGGAGACGAGTATATACCGCGGGTCGGACGGAGTATGCTGCGCCGAGGGGTATTCTTGAGATTGAAGCTGTAATCCCGTGATGTATCGGATAAAAAGGCGGCCCCATTGTCGAATACGGGCATGGGCTTATATGTTATCAGGCTTTTTGAGTGTTGTAACAGCGGCGGGGATAAACCCCGCCGCCCTGCCGAGCCACAGCACACCACAAAGAATCTAATTAGCTTTACTTTTATTCATTCTACAAATCTGTTGACAAGGAAACAAAATATGTGTACAATAATACTATACTGACAAATGGAGGCGCAGGCCATGAGCAGAGGAGAACAGGCATTATCGGGCTTCTGGGGAATATTTAATAAGATAAGTTGGCTTGACAGCGTTAAGATGAAAGACCTTCTTAAAGACTATTATCCCTCTGAAATACATTGTGTCGATTACATTGGGAAGAATGCGGAGTCTAACGTAACGAAACTTGCGGAGTCTTTTAATATGACAAGAAGCGCTATAAGCAAATTAGCCAAAAAGATGGTTGCAAAAAATCTTATCGAAAGTTATCAGGCTGCTGACAATAAAAAAGAAATCTATTTCAGGCTTACTGAACATGGGCAGACGGTTTTTGAAATACATGAGAAATTACACGATGAATCACACGAGCGGGATAGACCTATCCTTGAAAAGATAACCGAAGAACAATATGACAGTATGCTTGTGTTCGCGGAAATATATAATAAGCATTTGGACAAGGAAATAGAGAAACTCGGTATAAACGCTAAAAAAGGTTTAGATAAACTATAACCGCATCGGTTTGAATAAAAAAGAATCAGTAAATTTTAAGCAGTTCGCTCTATCAAGGGCGGACTACTTTGCATTGCAAAAAAGTTTCTTCAAACACAAAATAATTGTTGACAGGGAAACAAAACAAGGCTATACTTATATTGTGTCCGCGGACGCAATAATCCAAAAGGGAGAACTGATAAACATGAAAGAAAAGGAAAAACAAATGAACAAGAAAGACCCGCTGTACTACTTCGAGGAAGCGCCGGTATCAAAAGCCGTGGCCAATTTCGGCGTTCCCACTATGGTGACGATGCTGGTAACTATTCTCTATAATCTGGTTGACATGGCTTTTGTCGGCATGATGAAAGATGTACACGCAATGGCGGCGGTTTCGCTGGCAATGCCGGTATTTCTGCTTACTAACGGCATTGGACAGGTGTTCGGTGTCGGTGGCGGGAGTTATATCTCCCGGCTGCTTGGGAAAAAAGAATATGACAGGGTTAAGCGGGTTTCGGCTTTCGCGTTATACGGCGCGGCTATCGTGAGCCTTGCCGCCACTATATTGGGTTTCATATTTCTTAATCTAATATTGCGAATACTCGGAACATCAGAGAACACCATTGAACCTACGCGGCAATATTTGTCCATTATACTTGCCGGAGGACTGGCGGCTTCACTTGGTTTTTCGCTGAATATGATAATACGCGCCGCAGGCAACGCAAAAGTTTCGATGATAGGCAATATTATCGGCACAGTGGTAAACATCATACTTGACCCGATTTTTATTTTCAGTTTCGGTATGGGCGTTAGGGGCGCGGCGATTGCCACGGTTATAGGCAACGCGGCGGCGCTAATATATTACATTTGGCACATTATCCAAAAGAGTGAATTTTTGTCGCTTGCCGTTAAGAATTTCAAGGTTGACATGGAGATGTGTAAATCGGTTTTTTCCATCGGGCTTCCGTCGTTTTTCATGAAAGCGCTGTATGTTGTGGGATTTACGCTCCAAAACAATATAGCTGTCCAGTTTGGCGATATATATGTCGCTGTTTTCGGAGTGATTGTCAAAGTTGTTTCGCTGCCTAAACAGTTATGTCAAGGTCTTTGTATGGGCGTTCAACCGTTGGTTGGTTATAGCAGTACCGCTAAAAAATATGAACGCATGAAAGAAACCATAAAAAAGACGCTCATATATACGACCCTTCTCGGTGCGGCATTTGCCGTTGTGTACTTCATCGCGGGCGGTAACATACTGCGAATATTTATTGACGATGCCGCAATTATTTCCACAGGTACACCATTTTTGCGTATCGCGGTTATCTCATTCCTTGCCTACGGAACAATGTATATGACCTTGACGCTTTTCCAATCAACCGGTTACGCGAAACCCGCGTTTGGGGTATCGTTATTACAGGAGACAGTGGTAATTCCAATGCTTGTTTTAGGAACAGCCGCCAT
>JAIRUE010000025.1 GCA_031254575.1 Oscillospiraceae bacterium
ACAACAGCACCTGGCGCGGTATGCGCCCCCGCGCCATATAATCCTGCGACACAAACGCCGGCAGCGACTCCCCCTCGTCGGCGTCTTCGCTCAGCTCCACGTCGCGCCCCACAAGGCGCCCGTCCAGATAATGCATCACCGCGACGCCGCTCCGCGTCTCCCCGGCCACCGCGGCGATCACGTCCGTATCGGCCATACCGCCGCCAACGACGATCTGCCGGTTTTGTAAAGCCGTGATCGATCTGATCTCGTCGCGTATCTGGGCCGCGGCCTCAAACATCAGCTGTCCGGCCCGCTCCTCCATCTCCCTTTCCAGCTCCGCGACCAGCCCGGCCGCCTTGCCCTCCATCATCAGCACGGCCCGGCGGATGTGTTCGCCAAACTCCTCTCCGCTCACTTCGCCCATGCAAACGCCCATACATCGCCCCATGTGGTATTGCAGACAGGGCCGCCCTTTGCCTATATCCCTGGGGAACTGCCTGCCGCACGTCGGCAGGCGCAGCGTGGAGGAGAGGGAATCAATGACCATTTTAGAGGCGCCCCAGCCGCCGTACGGGCCAAAATAACGGGAGCCGTCCTTGACAAGCTGGCCGTCGTGGACAACCGACAGCGACGGGTATTCCCCCGGTGAGAGCCGTATAAAGGGATACCCCCTGCCGTCTTTTAGCTGGATATTGTATTGGGGGCGGTGGTGGCGGATAAGGCTGCATTCCAGCACCAGAGCCTCAAACTCGCTGGCCGCGACAATGGTATCGAAGTCCTGAACGCGGCCGACCATCCGCCGCGTCTTCCTGCTGTGTCCCGCGCTGTCCTGAAAATAGGATGAAACGCGGTTTTTGAGGCGCTTGGCCTTGCCGATGTATATGATTTTGCCCTTTTTGTCGAACATGATGTATACGCCCGGTCCGGCGGGCAGAGACAGGGCCTTGGCTTTCAGCCGCTCCATATTGGAAAAACCGCCGCCAACGGCGGCGGTTGGTTCGGGTTCTTTACTCAAAGAAATCCGACGAGATCAGCTTTGCCAGCGCGTCGACGGCCTCCTCCTCGTCGGCGCCGTCGGCCAGGATGTTGATGACGGTCCCCTTGACGATACCAAGGCTCAAAACGCCCAGCAGGCTCTTCGCGTTGACGCGGCGCTCATCCTTTTCCACCCAGATACTGGAACGGAATTCATTTGCTTTCTGTATAAAAAACGTCGCGGGCCGGGCATGCAACCCCACCTGATTGTTGACCGTAACTTCACGGGATGTCATGTGTATCCACTCCTGTCCGGCGCCCGGCCTACGCCCGGCATCCTGTTTATAGCCCCTATCATAGCAAGGTTTTGATGACAAGTCAACAGTTTTTTCTATGATTGCGGCATAAGCCCGTGTTGTCCTGCCGGGTCGCGCGCGATGTCGCGGTGCGTCAAAACGGTATAGTATCCGCGTTCGCGCAGATCGTCGTACAATGTCTTCGCCACCGTCACACTGCGGTGCCGCCCTCCGGTGCAGCCGATGGAAACCACCAGGCCGCTCTTTCCCTCTTCTACATACTGCGGCAGCAGGAATCCCGTCAGGTCCTTCAGCCTTGCCAGAAAATCCTGCGTTTGCGGCCAGCGGTTGACAAACTCCCTCACCGGCTCGTCCATCCCGGACAGCGTACGCAATTCCGCGATGTGGAAGGGGTTGGGCAAAAAACGCACGTCAAAGACCAGATCGCTCTCCGGCGGCAGGCCGTATTTGAACCCGAACGACATCACCGTCACCACCATAGGGCGGCGGTCCGCTCCTGTCAGCGTGCCCTCGAGGTGTGTCCGCAGCGCGGAGGCCGACAGTCCGGAAGTATCGATGATGTAATCGGCCTGTTCCCGTACGGAAGCGAGCAGCGCCGTTTCGCGGTCGATCGCCTGCCGGAGCGTTTCGCCGTCCCGCTGCAGCGGGTGACGGCGGCGCGTCTCCTTATAGCGGAGGATGATAACATCCGGGTTTGATTCAATATATAAAATGCGGTAATCACAGTTCATCGCGCGGATAAGCGAGAGCGAAGCGAACAGCGCGTCAAAATTCTGTCCCGCCCGCACGTCGGTGACCAGCGCGACACGTTCGTAAGGCCCCTTATCCTGTCCGGAGGACTTCACGTAAAGCTCCGCAAAAGCGGGAATAAGCGTCACCGGCATATTATCGACGGCGTAATATCCCATATCCTCGATAATCTTGATGACCGCGCTCTTCCCGGCGCCCGACAGGCCGGAGACAATCAAGAACTCCACGCGCCCCGAACCTCTTCTTTCGTATTTGTGTGAACCCTACCAGTGAATATCCCCCAGCAGCCGCACCTCCGGCTCCAACTCCACGCCGGTCTCCCTGTAAACCGTCTCCCGCACCAGCGCCGCCAACCGTACCACGTCCCCGCAGGATGCCCCGCCGGTATTGACAATAAACCCCGCGTGTTTCTCCGACACTTTCGCCCCGCCGACCGAGACGCCTTTCAGCCCGCACCGCTCGATCAGCGTCCCCGCGAAATGCCCCGGCGGGCGCTTAAAAAAACTGCCCGCGCTCGGCAAATGGACCGGCTGTTTCTCATTGCGCGCCCTGCGGGTCTCCTCCATACGCGCCGCGATCCCGGATGGTTCGTCCCGGAAAAGGCGCAGTGTGACCTCCAGAACGACATACGCGGGGTTTGTCTGAAAAACGCTGTGGCGGTACCCAAAATCAAATTCCGTCACCGTAACCGCGCCGTTCCCGTCAAAGACCAGCGCCTCCGTCACCACCCGCGACATCTCGCCGCCGTACGCGCCCGCGTTCATCACGACCGCGCCGCCCAGCGAACCGGGGATACCAGAAGCCCATTCCAGTCCCGAAAGCCCGCGTCTCGCGGCCGCGCGGGAGAGCTCCGGCAGACCTGTCCCGCCGCCCGCCCGCACCGTCTCGCCGTCGAACGCCACATCGTCAAGCCCCGCCGTGTGCACCAGAGGGAAACGCACCCCCTCGTCGGCCGCGAGCAAATTGCTGCCGTTTCCCAAAACGGCGGCGCTATCCAGCCCGCGCAACAATTCAGTCATCCGCTCCACATTGTCCGGGATATACAGGCAATCGCACGGCCCGCCTATCCTAAAGGTCGTCAGGCCGCTCAGCGGCACGTTTTCCCGCCGCATACGGAACCCCCTGTCACGCTTCATGCGCGGCTCACAAGCCGCTCGGATAAACCGCGCTTTACCCGCCCCGCAAGCCGATAAAGCGGCTCTTTACATCATAGCCGCCCCTATGATCCCCGCGTCGTTGCCCAATTCGGCAAGACAGACACGCGTCCTCCTGTCGCCCACATCGTACAGTTCCGGTTCAAGCATCGGAAGCATCCGGTCAATGAGATACTGCCCCTCGTTGGAAATGCCGCCGCCAAAGCACAGCATCTCCGGCTGGAAGAGATTTATCAGATTGGCCGCCCCGCAGGCCACATACGACAAATATTTTTCCACCACCTCGTTCCCCGCGGCGTCACCCCGCCGCGCCGCCAGAAACGCCGTGCGGCCGCTGACCTTGCCCTTGTCTATGGCAATCGACTTGAGCAGGCTGTCGGGATTGCGCGATATGGCGCTCCTCGTCATGCGGATGAGCCCCGTCGCGGAGGCGTACGCCTCCCAACAGCCGTTGCGCCCGCAGGAACACGGTTCGCCGTCCTTGACGACGGCCATGTGCCCCACCTCGCCGCCCATCCCGTTAAAGCCGTCATAAATACGCCCGCCGAGCACGATGCCGCCGCCCACCCCGGTTCCGAGCGTGACCATTATCATCGAGGAAATATGCCTGCCCGCTCCGGCGTGAAATTCACCCAGCGCCGCCACGTTGGCGTCGTTTCCGATGTGGACGGTCATGTCAAGCCTGTGGCTCAGCATGACCGCAAGCGGTACATTCCGGAAATTCAAATTATTGGAGTAGACGACCATTCCCTCGCGCGGATCAATGGCGCCGGGGGATCCGATCCCCGCGCACTCAATGTCCGAGAGCCGCAATCCCGCCTGCGAACAGAGCGAATGCGCCAGCACTTCCATTTCATTGACGATGGCGTCCGCGCCGGGCGGGGTCCTTACGGTGTCCTGCGCGACGATCTCCATGCCGTCGTCAATCAGGCCCGCCGCGATATTGGTGCCGCCCAAATCTATGCCGATACGCATCATAGTTCCCTCTCTTTTCTGTTGTTAGTCCCAGTATACGCTCTCATCCCCGCCGTCGGGGAAGATGTCCTTATGCTTGCGCCTGAGAAAGTATTCGCGCAGCGTCTCTATATCGCTGTTGACGACCAGTTCGCGCGGAAAGTCAATATCGTTCAGCATTTGCAGCGCGCGGCGGCAGTCGCCCAGCTCATAAGCGGTGTGCGCGTCGCTCGCCACCGCTATCTGCGCGCCATACCCCCTGCACGCGAGCATAATGTCGCGGGCGAACGCGGCGTTCTCGGGCTTGCGTCGCAGCACCGACTCGTTGAGTTCGATCAATGTGCCCGTGTCGCGGCAGGCGCGGACCACGGCGTCAATGTCAAACGGATACTGCGCGCGCGCCGGATGCCCCAGACAGTCCACCAGCGGATTGCGCGCCATCGCCAGCCATGCCTCGGTGTGCGCGCCGGCCGCGGACGGCGGAAAACAATCCGCGTGCATCGCGGCGACGGTGTAGTCGAGCGAGGCTGCCAGTTTCTCCGGTAAATCAAGCGTCCCCAGACCGTCGGTTACGTTGAATTCCGCGCCGGAGAGCAGCCGTACGCCGTGGATCAACGGCGGCAGACGCCCCATGAGGGCAAAATGCCACTCGTGCGGGCTGTCCGGCAAGGCGGGCGCGTGGTCGGTCAGCGCGACGGCGGCAAGCCCCCGCCGGGCGGCGGCCGCGCAAAGTTCGTCGACAGTGGAGAAGGCGTGGGTACTGGCGATGGAATGGCAGTGTAAATCGGCGATAATCCTCATACGTTCCTCCCGCTGTCAGGCTCCGCACGGCCCGTTATCCCCCCTGCGGGCCGGCCGCGCTCTTATCCTGCTGCGCAAAGTAGGTGTCGATCTGCTGGGTAAACTCCCGCGCCGCGTTGAATCCCATCTTCTTATGACGGTTGTTCATCGCGGCGACCTCGATGATAACGGCGAGATTGCGCCCCGGCTTGACCGGAACGATTAGAGACGGCACCTCCACGTCAAGCAGCGCCGTGGTCATTTCGTCAAATCCCAGGCGGTCGTAGATGGTCTTCTCGTTCCAGGGTTCCAGGTTGATGATCAGATCGATCTTCTCGGTCGGCTTGACCGCGCCCATCCCAAAGATGCGGCGCACATCTACAACACCGATGCCGCGCAGCTCGATATAATGCCGTATCATCTCCGGCGCGCTGCCCACCAGCGACTTGGCGGATACTTTTTTAATATCCACCGCGTCGTCCGCGATCAGGCGGTGGCCGCGCTTGACCAGCTCAATGGCCGTCTCGCTCTTGCCGACGCCGGAGTCGCCCAGAAGCAGGATACCCTCGCCGTAAACCTCCACAAGGACGCCGTGGCGCCTGATGCGCGGCGCCAGCGACACCTTGAGCGAGGCGATCATCGCGCTGATGAGGTAGGAGGTGGACTCCTGCGTCCTGAGCAGGGGAACACGGTACATCCGGGCCATTTCGTCGCATTCGGGAAAGGGCTCGATGCCGCGCGAGAGGATAAGGGCGGTGATGCGCGCGCTCATCAGCTTTTCAAAGCTCCTGCGCCGTTTTTCGGGAGTGAATTTTTCCACAAAGGTGGTCTCCACTTTGCCGATAATCTGCAGACGCGACGGGTCGAAATAGTCGAAGAAACCGGCGAGCTGAAGCCCGGGGCGGTTTACGTCGTCGGTCACGACTAAAATATCCTCAAGATTATCCGGCGCGTAGAGCACCTCAAGATTAAATTCCTTTATCAGCGAAGTCAGCGCGATCGAATACCGGTTCTGCTCCATAATCACACCCCTATGCCAGCTCCGCTCCCAGCAGTTTCAAACGTTCAATAATGTTTATGCCCTGCGGGCAGGCCGTTTCACACACGCCGCATTCCGAGCAGGCCGTGATTTGATTTTCGGGTTTTGTCCAGTTTTTGTAGTTCATCAGAAACCACGACGAGCCGAACCGCACGACATCGTTCTTGCCGCCGAACAGGCGGGAAATGGGGATCGAGTTGGGACATTTCGCGCAGTAATCGCATTCGGTGCAGGGAATGAGGGGCAGTTTCGTAAACGCCTCCATCGCCTGCTCTATGACGGCCTTCCCGGCGCCGGTCAGCGGGACTAGCGGGGAAAACAGGTTTATGTTTTCCTCAACCTGCGCCATGTCGCTCATGCCGGACAGCACCACGTCGACGCCGGGCAGCGAGCCGCACCAGCGCAGCGCCCAGGACGCGACCGACGCGTTGGGGTCGGCTTCCTCAAAGACGCGCACGACGTCGGGATGGCTGCGGGCAAGCCCGCCGCCGCGTACCGGCTCCATGACGACAAGCGGGATATTCCGGCTTGTCACAGTTTCGTAGAGCCGCTGTCCGTCCCCGGCAAACCAGTCGTAATAGTTGAGCTGTATCTGACAGAAATCCCAGTCGAACCCGTCCAGTACTCCGGGCAGATCCTCCGTCGCGCCGTGCCAGGAAAACCCGTGATAGCGGATACGGCCTTCCTTTTTCATCTTCCGCACCACCTCGTCCGCGCCGAGCCGGGCCATATGGTCAAGGCTGCCGCCGTTGATGCCGTGCATGAGGTAGAAGTCGATACAGTCGGTCCCCAGTTTTTTCTGCTGTTTGTCAAAGCACGCCTGCGGACCGCCTTCCTTCTCCACCTCGCCCAGCGGCATTTTTGTGGCGATGGTGAACGTATCGCGCGGATGGCGTGACACGAGCGCCTTGCCGGCGAACAGTTCGCTTTCCCCGCCGTGATAGAAATAGGCGGTGTCATAATAAGTGACGCCGCCTTCCATCAGGCGGTCGATCATCGCTTCGGCGGCGGGATAGTCGATCTCCTTGCCGGCGCACGGCAGGCGCATCAGCCCCATACCGAGCCGGGAGACTTCCTCCCCGATTTTTGGCATCTTCCGTTTATCCACAGTAATCAGTCCTTATTGTTATATTTTTCCAGAGCAGCCCAGTACGTTGACCAATTTGCGTTTGACCATATCTTTAATGGCCGTGCGGGCCGGCGTGAGGTATTGGCGCGGGTCAAAATGATCGGGATGCTCGGCGAAGTGTTCCCGTATGGAAGCCGTCATGGCGAGGCGCAGGTCGGAGTCGATGTTGATCTTGCAGACCGCGCTTTTGGCCGCCTGACGCAGCATCTCCTCCGGAATGCCGATGGCGTCGGGCATCTTGCCGCCGTACCGGTTGACTTTTTGCACAAACTCCGGGATGACCGAGGACGCGCCGTGCAGCACGATCGGGAAGCCCGGCAGGCGCTGCGTGATCTTATCCAGAATGTCAAAACGCAGCTGCGGCTTCTGGCCCGGCTTGAATTTATACGCGCCGTGGCTGGTGCCGATGGCGATGGCCAGAGAATCGACGCCGGTCTTTTCCACAAATTCCTCCACTTCGGCGGGGTTTGTGAACTGCGCGTCGGCGTCGCTGACATTGACGTCATCCTCGACCCCGGCCAGCTTGCCCAATTCGCCCTCGACGGTGACGCCCTTGTCGTGGGCGTACTCCACCACCTGTTTGGTCAGCGCGATATTGTCCGCGAAGGAGTGCTTGGAGCCGTCGATCATCACGGAGGTAAAGCCGCCGTCGATACAGGATTTGCATATCGCGAAATCGTCGCCGTGATCGAGATGAACGGCAATCGGCAGATCCACGCCCTGATTTTTCGCGTCTTCAATCGCCGCCTCGATCAGCTTCATCAGATAGACGTGCTTGGCGTATTTGCGGGCGCCGGCCGAAACCTGAAGGATAAGGGGGGCTTTCTCTTCCATCGCGGCCTCGGTGATGCCCTGGATGATCTCCATGTTGTTGACGTTGAACGCGCCGATGGCGTAACCGCCCTCATACGCTTTTTGGAACATGTCTTTGGTCGTGACCAGGCTCATGGCGTTCATCTCCTCGTTTTCGTATTTTATCCAGTATACCAAACGGAGCTCTGAAAAGCAATTGATTTTTCCGTTTTGGTTTGGTAAACTGAATACATTGTATTTGAAATACGGGAGGAACAATCAATGAACACACTCAAAGGGGCCTGTATTATAGGCCAGTCCGGCGGGCCGACGTCGGTCATCAACGCCTCTGCGCTGGGCGCGATCGAAGCCGCTCTCGACAGCCCGGCCGTCACCCGCGTCTACGGAGCGGCCAACGGGATCAAAGGCGTGCTGGACGATAAGCTGTATGTCATGGACGAGGAAGACCGCGAGGAACTCGGGCATCTGCGCCACACCCCGTCCTCGGCGCTGGGCTCCTGCCGCTATAAGCTGAAGGATCCCGGCGCGGACGACACGGACTATAAGCGTATCCTTGAGATCTTCAGAAAATATGATGTGCGGTATTTTTTCTACAACGGCGGCAACGACAGCATGGACACCTGCAACAAAATCAGCAAATACATGCTCCAAAACGGCTACGAGTGCCGCGTCATGGGTATTCCCAAGACGATCGACAACGACCTCTCCGGCACCGACCATTGCCCCGGCTACGGCAGCGCCGCCAAATATATCGCCGCCTCCTGCATGGAAATCTATCTGGACGCCCGCGTTTACGACACCGGCATGGTCACGGTTTTGGAGATCATGGGCCGGCACGCCGGCTGGCTGACCGCCGCCGCCGCGCTGGCCGGGGACTACGCCCCCGACCTTATCTACCTGCCGGAAGCGGACTTCGACATGGACCGCTTTCTTGCAGACGTACAGGCCATCTATCAAAAGAACGGCAAAGCCATCATCGCCGTCAGCGAGGGCATTCATGACGAAAACGAGAAGCTGATCGCAACCTACGGCGGCGCAGGCACTCACAGCCGCGACAGCTTCGGCCATACCCAGCTCGGCGGCGTCGCCGCCAAGCTGGCAGCCTTTGCCAGGGACCATACCGGCGCGAAAGTGCGCGGCATCGAATTTTCGCTCCTCCAGCGCTGCGCGTCCCATATCGCCTCCCGGACAGACATCGACGAATCCTACGCCGCCGGGCGCGCCGCCGTTGAAAACGCCGTCGCGGGCGTCACCGACAAGATGGTCGCTTTCAAGTGTACCCGTGACGGCGGATACAAGTGTGAAATCGAGCTTGTGTCTCTGGAAACGGCCGCCAATACCGAAAAAAAAGTGCCGCGCGAATGGATCAACGAGGCGGGCAACGGCGTGCTGCAGCCTTATATCGACTACGCCCTGCCTCTGATCGCGGGCGAGACGGGACAGGCAAAAATAAACGGCCTGCCGCGATTCGCGAAACTCCGGAAAGTTCTGGCTGAATAAAATAACCGGCCCCGCCGCGTTCTGTACGCGGCGGGGCCGGTTATTGGAATTTTTTATTTTTGCATTAGCGGTCAAAAAGAAGGCATAAACGACCAAAATCCCAAAATTTTCTATTCTTAGGACAAAATGTGTTTGAATATGCCGATAAGCCGTGCTATACTGGATATGCGCTGTATTGTTCTTTTTTGAGTGTGTACAGCGCATAATTTTATCTTTCCCACAAAACAAAAAACTGGAGGGTCCCGCATATGAAAAGAACACTTGCGCTCGCGCTGACCATCGTGCTGGCGTTCACTTTCGCCGCGTGCGGCGGCAACAGCGGCGGGGAAAGCAACCCCAGCCCCACCGACAGCGACAGCCCGACCGGCGGCGGGGAAAGCAATTCCAGCCCCCCCAACAGCGACAGCCCGACTGACGGCGGCGGCCTGATTGACGGCAATCCGCCCCCCTCGGGTTTGACGGAAACCCCCGCAGCTGACTTTACGTACAAATATGAAGCGGCGTTAAGCGGTGTTGTCATCACCAAATATACCGGAACTTCTTTACAGGTCCGCATACCCGAAAAAATCGAGGATATGCCCGTTGTATCTATAGGAACAGAAGCCTTTGAAGACAGCGGTATAACCTACGTATATATTCCAAACACCATAACGGCCATTGGAAGCTCCGCATTTGCAAATTGTAAGGGTCTGACCAACGTAACACTTCCCGCGAGCTTAAAAACCGGGATCGGAGGCGCTTTTATCGGGTGCAGCGATATTGTTTTGGATAAACTATACATTAAACCCTTATCTTCTTCCACGGCTGTGGGCGACATTGTGTCTTTCGGTCAATACGGCTGGCGGGTGCTGGACGTACAGGGCGGCAGGGCTTTGCTTTTAAGCGAGGATATCCTGGAAAACAGGGCGTACAACACGGAGTATACTGATATTACATGGGAGGACTGTACGCTGCGGAGTTATTTAAATAACGACTTTATTAACAGCGCCTTTTCGGAGGGAGAACAGGCAAAGATCATTGAAACAAACGTGACAAATGATGCCAATCCAAATTCCGGAATATCCGGTGGGAATAACACGTCGGACAAAGTGTTCCTGTTAAGTATAGCTGAAGCGGAACAGTATTTTAACAGCAGTTCCGCAAGAATGGCATATTTTGAAAATTCTGCTTCGTGGTGGTGGCTTCGGTCGCCCGGCCTTAGCAGCAGCGCCGCCTTTGGCGTTTCCGACAGCTATGTTTACGGCGGCAGCCACTACGACAACCGCGACGTGTCCTTGACTGGCGGCGTACGGCCCGCTTTGTGGCTGAATCTGTAATCCGACATTTTCTAATCGGGTTCGCCGATAAGCGGCTTGCTTTGCAGCACCACGCGCTGACGACACTGAAGCTGATTGCGTATAGGGCGGAACAGGCCAATTTTTGCGAGAAAAGCGGTATAACCCGGCCGGCGTAAGGGCCTTTACACGGGATAACGCGTCAGCGGGATGGCGCGGCCGCTCATGGACGCCGCGCGGGGCTGCGCCGGATGCCGGGCCTGCGCGGACAGGGGCCCGTATAACTGAACGTACCGGAGCTTATTAAGGAAAAACTGACCGTTTGGGAGGGGTATGTTGCGGAGAATGAAAGGGATTGATTGACATCACCTTATACCTGTGATATGCTGTTTCTGGGTATTTTTGGTGCTCATGCCGGACGGCGGAACATGGCATTTCTAAAGTTGACTTCAGAGAGAGGTGAGAAATACTGTCAGTAACAGTAATGTTGATTGGGATGGGTTAGCCGTATGGAATCAATCTGGCATTTACTTTGTTAATGTTAACCTAACCTTAAATAAGTTTTATACAGACAGCTATTCCACTAATAAACGCCGCTCTGTTGCCGCTCACGAGTTTGGTCATGCGCTTGGCCTTGATGACAGGCTCGCCACTCAAGAAAGGCTCATGAACGGAATGACAAATGAAAGATACGATGTATTTGGAATTTATATTCCCACATCCATAGAAATAGGTCTTATAAACACTTTGTATTAATCATAAAAACAATAAATATTTATAAAAGGAGTAAAAATTTATGAAGACGAAAAAAAGCGAGAGAGCCGCAAAATACCCGGCTTTGATTTTAGGCGCCGCACTCACATTTATGTTGGGAATATCGGCTTGTCACGGCGGCAACAGTCCGGAAAATACCGGAGACTCCGGCACTGAAACGATAATGCAGACGAGTTGGGCTCACTCCTACAGTAATATCAGCGAATTGGACAAAAGCAGTGATTTTATCGGTCTGGTTGAGATCATTGGCGAGCTTAGATTTGAAGAAATTTTGCCTGACGGCGTTGCGCAAAAGACAGAGGGGGTATACACAATCCCCCTTACCGTTTATTCCGCAAAAGTGCTGGATGGCATTGTATCTGATTCAGATACAATCGAAATAGTGATGACCGGAAAAGCCGGGGAGGTTCAGATAGCTGACGATCCGCTTATGTCAGCCGGGGAAAAATGGTTTATATTCGCCGCGAAAAACGATGACGGGACGTGTACAATTTTAGGCGGTCCGCAAGGACGTTTCATTTATTATAGGGACAGCGACACCATATCATCATTGAAGTATTCCGCGTATTCGCGTTCTGAACTTGAGAGTGAACCCGGGTTACAAATGACTGACTTGAAACTTTCCGAAGTCAAAGCCGAAATCGCCGGATTGAGAAGCAAATAAATAAATCAAAAAAGGCCTGCCGCGGCAGGCCTTTTTTGATTTCCCAAACCGGGGCAAACAATTCCTTTATTACCTTTTTTATATTCTCAAAGCGCCTGCTGACATTGGTCACTTGAATCAGCGCTGTTTTTTGAATTTCTCAAAGGTTATACCGTATTTTCCATCCTTCGCGTTGTAAATCCCGATCAAATCGTCAGTTATCGGAATTTCACCTGTTCCATTTCTGCCGACGGTTATATTTTTACCTGAATCGGCGTATTCGATAATCCAGCTGCCGGGTTTATAGCCCATAACTGCGTTTTCCTCATTAAACGGTTCTATTTGGAGTGTTGCCCCCGGAAAATACTTAATTAAAAACCCTTCGTAATCCCCGGTTTCGCTTAACGCATAGTTATTTACGACCGCCGTGGCAATCGTGTCGACACCTATGCTGAACCTGCCCATAGACGGGATTGCCCCGACGAAGTGGTACATGGCGTCATCGTAGCACTTCGGCACAGGCGCCATACCCATAGGCCATACCCCGTCGTCTATACTGTACGAGCTCAACACATAGTCATAGTTTTCGTTTTTGGCAAAGGTCATATTAAAATTTGAATACGCCCATTTTACACGGCGGACGTCGTATTCCCCGTCGGGCAGATAGAGCTCATACTGCGATATGCCTTCTGCGGTAAACCCGCTCTCACTCGCGTCTAAAGAGACTATCTGGTGCCGTTCGGCGGGATACGCCCCTGCGGAGGTATCGTCCGCGTAATGCTGTATCACCGCCGCGCTTACGAGGTCGATAACCGACCATGACTTGCCGCCGCTGAATGAAATCCTTTCAATGACCCCGGCGGCGCTGAAGCCGGGGTCAAATACGCCGACGTCATCATATCCAAACCACATCAGTCCCGAAGCCTGAAAATCAGGCTCGCCAAATAATGCATAGACTTCCGCGGCCGTCATGCCGAGGTAGGCTTTATCCAAGGAAAAAGGCGCCGGGCTTGCGTTTATGATGTCGGGGTTTTGCCCGGCGGCATCGGACGGCGGTTCTTTTTCATTTATCATCGTAATCGCCGCGTCGCCGCGAATGACAAAGCCGTATTCACATTCGTTCCCGCCCCAGGCGCACAGAATGCTATACCCCTTGATCGTATTTCCCGGCATATAGTCGGCGCTGTTGGAACTCAGTCCCGTGGCGTAATTGGCTCGCGGCCTTATGGTGAAGGAACCCGGACGGTTCATGATCCGGCTGAAAATACGATTCCACGCGCCGAAACGCACATTGTAGGACATTCCCGGGACATTGTATTTGCGGCCGCCGTTTTCACTGAGGATATACTCCGTAACGGTGATTGCATCGGGAAAGGCGCCGCCGAAGGCGATTGTGATCGCCCCGCCGTTTTTGATATACGGCAGCGCGTCGATCGTCTTGTCTGTCATTAGCCGTTGAAAGTTATCCAGACGGTCAAAGACCGAACCGTTCCATTCGTTTTTCCCAACGGCCCATTCAATATTTTGATTGCCTGACCATACCGTAATGCCGGGCGGTTCGGAAAGAGGAGCGGCATTGTCGATCCTGTTCACCGCAAACCCCGCGCTCAACACCGCCGCGAGCGCCACCGCCGCGGCGATAACTATCCGCGAAGGCCTTTTGAAATTCAGCACCCGTTTCACCCTTTCCTTCATGCCGCCCTCGCCGAACGCGAGCGGGCTGCCGCTGAGGTTACGTCTGCCGGTGGCAATGCGGACAAGCGAAAGGGAATAATCGCCGCAAATACCGCCGCCCAGCTCCTTCATGACCCGCTCGTCGCAGGACATCTCCATATCCGCGCCCATCAGCAGGAACGCGATCCATGCCAGCGGGTTGAACCAATGCAGGCACAGCACGGAATACGCCGCGCATTTCACGATATGGTCGCGCCGCCTTATGTGCGTTTGTTCGTGCAGAAGGATATATTCGCGCTCGCGTTCGGGCAGAGCGGCGGGCAGATAAATCCTCGGCGAAAGCATACCGAGCACAAACGGAGACTTTATATCCTCCGCTTCGAGGATGTTTGCTTCGGCGTGAGCGGCTCCTCTCATTTTCCGTTTGAGAAGAAGGAAAGAGGCCGCGCCGTAAATGAGCATTGCGGCAAATCCCGCAAGCCAGACGGCCGCGCCTATTGCCGTCCATATTTGCAGCGGGTTGACGCTTGCGGCCGGCCCGGCTGCGGGGAGGATGCCGCTGACCGCGTTATTGATAAGCCCGATGCCGCTGTCGATACGCGGGACAGGCTGCATGGCTATGTCGGCCGGTATCGGCGAGGCTTTGAACGGGATCAGGCTGAAGACGCTCTCAATGGAAAACGGGAACACAAGCCGGAATCCCGCCACCGCCCACAGGCAGTAGGAGATGATTTTCGGGGCTTTTTTGAGCGGCAGGCGAGCAAGGCAGACCGCCGCAATGACAAATGTCCCTGTCAGGCTCATATTGAGGACCGTCAGAAACAGTTTATCCATTACGGCATCCCTCCTTATGCTCGTTAATCAGGCGCACAAGCTCGTCCGCCTGCCTCTCGGACAATCTCCCGCCGCCGATAAACGACGTGATGAATCTCGGCAGCGACCCGCCGAACGTATCCCCCACGTATTTGCGGCTCTGTCCTCCGTAAAACTCGTCCCTGCTCATCAGGACGGTAACGGCCGCGTTTTCGTTTTTGAATATTTTCCGCTCGCACAGCCGCCGCAGCATGGTGTATGTAGTGGACTTTTTCCACCGCATGACCCCGGCGGCAAGTTTGACGAGTTCGGCGGAGTTGATCGGAGCGTTATCCCAGATAAGGTTTGCAAACCGTGTCTCCTGCTCGCCCAGCCTGTAATCCTCCATACCAGTTCGCCTCCCGCGGTTTAATAGCGCTAAACCTATTTACAGTTTAACGCCATTAAACTTTTTTGTCAAGTGAAATTTTTTTCCGGCGGCTAAAAAATT
Organism: Oscillospiraceae bacterium; assembly: GCA_031254575.1. GTDB lineage: Bacteria > Bacillota > Clostridia > Oscillospirales > UBA929 > UBA929. Next base: position 15,062 of record JAIRUE010000025.1, read on the forward strand.
TTTCAAAAACACTTGACAGGCACTCATAAGGCAAGTATGCTAATAACAGTTGAGCAATTATTCACCCTTATAATGGGAGGCGTACCATGGAGAACAGTGAAATATTGGCCTGTGACGGCGACGCCATCCGCGAGGATGTTGTGAACCGTGTCCGCGACGCCATGCCGGAGGGCAGATGCTTTTATGACCTCGCCGAGCTCTACAAAATGTTCGCCGACCATACCCGCGTGCGGATCATGTGGGCGCTGTCCTGTGAGGAGATGTGCGTATGCGATTTGGCCGCCCTGCTCGGCATGACCAAGTCCGCCATATCCCATCAGCTTAAGTCTCTGCGCATCGCCAATCTGGTCAAATATCAGAAGCAGGGAAAAAACGTCTATTACTCGCTGGCGGACAGTCATGTGAAGCGCATTTTTGAAGAGGGGTTCGAGCATATCTCGGAATAATTTTTTTGCCATGTCAGTTGAATAATTGAGCAATTGTAAGTCATTTGGGAGGGTGTCATGATGAATAAGCCTGCGCAACAATCGGGGTGCGTTCACAGCGTTCCCAAAGGGGATTGCTGTGACCACGGCGGGGACAACCGGGCGGTTATTGTCCGTTTGATTGCCGGAGCCGTCATCCTTGCCGCCGGGATACTGCTGGAACGGTTCGCGGCGGTGGACGGTTACGCCGCTTTAGCCGTGTTCGCGGCTTGTTATCTGCTGCTGGGCGGAGACGTTCTGCTGCGGTCGGTCAAAAACATCGCGCGGGGGCAGGTTTTTGATGAAAATTTTCTCATGGCGGCCGCTTCGATCGGAGCGTTCGCCATTGGAGAATATGCCGAAGCGGCGGGCGTCATGCTGTTTTATCAGGCGGGCGAGTTGTTACAGGATACCGCCGTACATAAATCCAAAAAATCCATCGCGGACCTTATGGACATCCGGCCGGACTCGGCGCGTCTGAAAAGGGACGGGGAACTTATCACGGTCAGCCCCGAAACCGTCCGGATCGGCGATGTGATCGTCGTCGGGCCCGGCGAGAAAATTCCGCTTGACGGCGTGGTGCTTGACGGCGAGGCCATGCTTGACGCCGGGGCGCTGACCGGGGAATCCGTGCCGCGCAAAGCGTCCCCGTCCGACGCGGTTTTATCCGGCTGCGTCAATCAAAACGGCGTGCTGACGATCAAAGTCACGCAGACCTTCGGGGAATCCACCGTTTCTAAAATCATCGGCCTTGTAGAGAACGCGGCCTCCAAAAAAGCGCCGACGGAAAACTTCATCACCAAATTCGCGCTGGTTTACACGCCGGCCGTCACCGGCCTCGCGGCGCTGCTTGCCCTTATCCCGCCGCTGCTGTTCGGCGGGGTATGGTCGGAATGGCTGAGCCGGGGCCTGGTCTTTCTTGTGATTTCCTGCCCCTGCGCGTTGGTGATCTCCATTCCGCTCGGCTTCTTCGGCGGCATTGGCGGAGCGTCCCGACGCGGTATTCTGGTCAAAGGCGGCAACTATCTGGAAGCTCTTGCGCATCTCGATTTTGTCGTGTTCGACAAGACGGGGACGCTGACCAAAGGCGTGTTTGACGTGACGGAGATCCGGCCCGCGAACGGTTTCAGCGGGGAGGAACTGCTTGAAGCGGCGGCAAATGCCGAATCCTTTTCCAATCATCCCATCGCGCTGTCCATTCGGCGGGCATATGGGAAACCTGTGGACAAAAACCGTCTTTCGGGATATGAGGAGACCGCTGGACGCGGCGTGAGCGTATGCGCTTCCGGCAGGATGATTGCGGCGGGGAATCATGAGCTGATGGATAAGATGGGCGTTATCTTTGAGGAGCCGGCCGGCACCGGCACAAAGGTCCATATCGCTGCGGACGGCGTGTACATGGGCTGTATCGCCATATCCGACGAGATCAAACGGGACAGTCACGCCGCCGTCGCCGCGCTGAAGGCGAGGGGCGTCCGCAAAGCCGTCATGCTGACGGGCGACGATCCGCAGATTGCCGAAACGGTCGCAAAAGAACTAAAGCTGGACGAGGTATACGGCGGCCTGCTGCCTCAGCAAAAGGTCGAAATGGTGGAGACGCTGAACGGGCGGAAACGGGCGAACGGCAAACTGGCTTTTGTGGGCGACGGCGTCAACGACGCGCCCGTACTGGCGCTGGCCGATGTCGGCGTGGCGATGGGCGGCCTCGGTTCCGACGCGGCCATCGAAGCCGCCGATGTGGTGCTGATGACGGACGAGCCTTCCAAACTGGCCGAGGCGGTGGATATTGCACGCTTTACCAAACGCGTTGTCCGGCAGAACATCGTCTTTGCGCTGGGGATTAAAGGAGTTTTCCTGCTGCTCGGCGCGTTCGGGATCACCACGATGTGGGAAGCCGTGTTTGCCGACGTCGGGGTAGCTCTGCTCGCAACCCTCAACGCCATGCGCGTGATGAGGATGAAATATTGAAAAAGGAAGGGGTGTCAAGATGAAAAACGCAAGAGAAATTATTTGTTTCAGCCATGTTACAAGGGAATATGACACAGGCTTGCATGTCCTTAAGGCGCTTGACGACGTGAGTTTTTCCATCGGCGGGGGCGAGTTTGTGGTGATCCTCGGCCCGTCCGGAGCGGGAAAATCCACCCTCCTGAATCTTTTGGGCGGCATGGATCATGTCACCTCCGGCGAAATTTATGTGGACGGCCAAAACATTGCGGGCCTGTCAGACGACAGGCTGACCGAATACCGGGCGAATCATGTGGGCTTTGTCTTTCAGTTTTACAATCTGATCCCCACTCTGACCGCGCTGGAGAATATCGCGCTCACCAAAAAAATCGTCAGGACCCCCGTTGACGCCCGTGAGGTTTTGGAGTCGGTGGGGCTGAAAGACCACGCCGGCCAGTTCCCGGCGCAGTTGTCGGGCGGCGAGCAGCAGCGGGTATCCATTGCCCGCGCGGTGGCCAAGAACCCCACCATGCTGCTGTGCGACGAACCCACGGGGGCGCTGGATTCCGAGACCGGTGCGGCCGTGCTGGAAATGCTTCAGAACATGAGCCGGGAGCGCGGCAAAACGGTGATTGTCGTCACCCACAACGAGGCTCTGGCGGAAGCCGCGGACAGGGTAATCCGCATCAAAAACGGCAGGATACGCGAAGTGACGGAAAATCCGGAGCCGAAGGCTGTCAGCGGGGTGAACTGGTGATGCTGAAACGTAAAATGCTCCGCGATATGGGGCGGCACAAAACCCAATTCATCTCCATTTTCCTGATGGCGTTTCTGGCGGTATTCATCTATGCCGGCGTGGGCGCCGAATGGCGCGGCCTGCAAAAAAGCGCGGATAAGTTTTACGCGCAGGCCAATCTGGCGGACGCTTTTTTATACGCCTCTGGCTTTACGGACGAGCAGGCGGAAGCGGTCGGGAACATCCCCGGCGTCACCGCCGTGGAGCGGCGGCTGGAACTGTCCGCCGCCGCCGATTTTGAAAACGCCCCCGCGCTCACCCTTTATTTTGTGGAGAAAAACGAAATCTCCAAGCTGTACCTGCTGGAGGGCGCCGGTTTTGACAGGGAGGACGGGGACGGTATCTGGCTGGACAAACGCTTCGCGGACGCGCATAACGTGACGCCCGGCGATAAAATCGGTTTGACGCCGGGCGGCGCGAAGCTCACAAAGACCGTACGCGGGCTGATCTATTCCGCCGAGCAGGTATTTGAATACGGCGGCGAGACATTGACGCCTAATTTCGAGAATTTCGGCTATGCCTATCTGTCCGCAAAAGCCTTCCCCGCACCCGGAATGCTGACCTATGGCACGCTGCTGGTAACGGCGGACAGCGCGGAAGGCCTGGAGGATCAGATCAGCGCCGCCCTGGACGGGAAATACGGCGTTTATCTGGAGCAAAAGGACCACCCCAGCGTCAGCATGTTTACCAATGAAACCGCCCAGCACAAAATGATGGGCGACATTTTTCCGGTGGTTTTCCTGCTGATCGCGCTGCTCACCATGACGACCACCATGACCCGGATCGTCACCAATCAGCGCATCCAGATCGGGACGCTGAAAGCGCTTGGGTTTAAGCAGAACGTGATCCTCCGCCACTATATTTCCTACGGCTTTTTCCTTGCCCTGCTGGGCGCGGCGGCCGGGCTGATCACCGGCCCCGTCAGCCTGCCGTACCTCTTTTACCCCTCCATGTCCAGCTTTTATACCCTGCCGGAATGGAAGCCCGTTTACGCTCCCGCTTTTTGTTGGGTATCCCTTGCCCTTGTTCTGCTCTGCGCCGCCGTAAGCTGGCTGGCCTGCCACAAGCTGCTGCGGGATACGCCCGCCGATACGCTGCGGCCCAAAGCGCCTAAGACCTTTCGCCACGGTCTGCTGGAACGCACAAGGCTTTGGCGGAGGCTCGGCTTTAACGCCCAATGGAACATCCGGGACGCTTCCCGCAACCGTGTCCGTTCGCTGATGGCGGTTGTCGGCGTGTTCGGCTGTACCGCGCTGGTGGTCTGCGCCCTCGGCATGAACGACTGTATGGCGGATTTGAAGGTCTGGCAATTTGAAACGGTCAACCGCTATGAATCCAAACTGACCCTCAGTGAAACCGCGACGCGGGAGCAAACCGGCGCCATCATCGCGGCTGTTCACGGGGAAGCCGTCATGGAAGGGCAGGCGGAAATCCGGGCAAAGGGCGAAAAGAAAAGCTGCGCTCTGCTTGTGACGGATCACACCACTCTCATAAACCCCACAGACGTCCATTTACGGCCGGTCACGCTGCCGGAGGAGGGCGTGTCGGTCACGCTGAAAATGGCGGACAGCCTGGGCGTCAGGCGGGGTGACGAAGTCGAATGGCGTATTTATGGGGCGGAGGGCTGGACGGCAAGCAAAATCACCGCTGTTTACCGCGATCCGGTGGATCAGGGGCTGACCATGACGCGGGCGTATTTTGAAGAGCTCGGCATGACGTTCCGCCCGACGGCTATACTCTCCGCCGAAAGGGTCACGGAACATATGGACGGCGTGGACGCGGTCACGTCCACCGCCGGCAGCGCCGCGGGTTGGGACGATCTGACCGAGGCGATGTATACCATGGTGTATTTGCTGATCCTTGCCGCCGCCGTACTGTCGGTGGTGGTGCTGTACAACCTTGGCCTGCTCTCTTTCACCGAAATGGAGCGGGAAATGGCGACGCTGAAGGTGATGGGGTTGAAATCCGGCAAACTGCGGGGATTGCTGCTCACCCAAAACCTGTGGTTTTCCGCGGCGGGGTTCGCGCTGGGCGTACCCGGCGGGCTGTGGCTCACCGGGGTGATCATCTCTTTTTCCGGGGACGAGTTTGATTTCCCGATTACGCCGCATTTCATAACGCTTTTGATCTCCTTTGCGTTCACATTCGGGCTGTCGGTGCTGGTAAACCTGCTGTTCTCGCGCAAAATCCGCGGGCTGAACATGGTGGAATCCCTGAAAGCGACGGAGTAGGCGGCACAGACCGGACGGTTTTTCGGGGACGGGAGGTTGTTTTTGCCGGGAGGGTATGCTATAATCTGCGAACAAGGGGTGACGGCATGAAAGTATTGCTGATCGGCGGAACCGGCATCATCAGCACGGCCGTATCCGCACAGTTGCGGGCGGCGGGGCACGAGCTCTATCTGCTCAACCGGGGGAACCGCGCCGCGCGGTGCCCTGAGGGGGCGAAGACGCTCAGCGCGGACGCCCGTGACGAGGAGGCGGCCCGACGGCTGCTGGAGGGCTATACGTTCGACGTGGTGGCCGATTTCATCGCGTTCGAGCCGGAGCATGTGAAGAGGGATTTCCGCCTGTTCCGGGAAAAGACCGGACAGTATATCTTCATCAGCTCCGCGTCCGCTTATCAAAAACCGCCGGTCAATCCCGTGATCACCGAGAGCACGCCGCTTTCCAACCCATACTGGCAGTACGCCCGCAACAAGATCGCCTGCGAGGAATGGCTGACGGAACGCTTCCGCGCGGAGGGTTTTCCCGTGACCATTGTGCGGCCCAGTCACACATACGACAACACCTATGTGCCGCTCGCCCTGCACGGGGACGGCGGTCCCTGGCAGGTTTTGAGCCGGATGCTGCGGGGCAGGCCCGTCATCATCCACGGCGACGGCAGCTCCCTCTGGACAGTCACCCATAACAGCGACTTTGCCCGCGGCTTTATCGGCCTGATGGGCAACCCCCACGCCATCGGGCAGACGGTGCATATCACCGGCGACGAAAGCCTCACATGGACGCAGATCCATGAGATCATCGCCGCCCGGCTGGGCGTGCGGCTCAACCCGCTCTGTGTGCCGTCCGGCCTCATCATCCAGGCCGGAAAGCGGCACGGATACGACTTTGAGGGCACGCTCCTCGGCGATAAGGCCTGCTCCGTGATTTTTGACAACACCAAGCTCAAACGCCTTGTGCCCGGGTTTGCCGCCGCCACCCGCTTTGACCAGGGCATGGCCGAAACCATTCCGCGCCTTCTCTCCCATCCCGAACTTCAAACGGAGGACCCCGAATTCGAGGCGTTTTGCGATCATGTGTGCGCGGCGATGGGGGCGGCCCGGGCGGCGCTGTGACGGAGAGACGGACAGGTTTTGCTTTCCGTCAGGAGTGAAAGCCCATGAAAAGACGCGCCCGCCTGCATGAGAGTATGCCGGAATACCGTTTTACATTGACCCTTCCGCGCGGAACAGACTATACTGAATCGGGGGGAGGTCGGTCAAATGAGTATGTTCAGGGTCAGCGTCACGGCGCGCAACCCCGCGCGCAGGGAACTGGTTTCCCAGCCCGTTTCGCTGCTTGTGGACACCGGGGCGGAACTGTCGTGGCTGCCCGCCGGTATGCTGCGCGAGGCCGGGATCGAGCCGGAAGGGATGCGCGTGTTTACTCTCGCGTCCGGCCAGCGCCTTGAACGCCGGACAGGGTACGCCATCCTGCACGCGGAGGGTTTCACTACTATCGACGAGGTAACCTTTGCCGGGGACGGCGATATAAACCTGCTGGGAGTGCGCACCATTGAAGGATTCGGCGTGCTGGTGGACAATATAGGGCACCGCCTTGTGGCTATGCCCACGCGCGGAACATAAACCTGGACGGTCCGGCAGGGGGCGCTCCCGCGCGGGGGCGTCCTTTGTTCCGTTCCCGTGATTGACAGGTTTGCGCCGTTTTGGTATAATGCTCCGGAGGGCGCCGCCTCCCGTCCGGCATGCGGGGCGCCCGACATGGACTGACAAGGAGCTGCCCTCATGGATTACAACCAAACCCTGAACCTTCCCAAAACCGACTTCCCCATGCGCGCCTCGCTCGCCAAACGCGAGCCGGAACTGCTGCCGCACCTGAAAGACGTCTACGCCGGGCTGATGGAGCGCAACAGGGAAAAACCGCCGTTCATCCTGCATGACGGCCCGCCGTTTTCCAACGGAGACATCCACGCGGGTACGGCGCTGAACAAGATACTCAAGGATTTTATCATCCGCTATCAAAACATGACGGGGCGGTACGCCCCCTATGTGCCGGGCTGGGACAACCACGGGATGCCGATCGAGAGCGCCATCATCAAAAAGCAAAAGCTCGACCGCGACAAAATGACCGTTCCCGCCTTCCGCGACGCCTGCGCGGCGTTCGCCGCCCACTATGTGGACGTGCAGCGCGAGCAGTTCATCCGGCTGGGCGTTTTGGGCGACTGGGAGCATCCTTACCTGACGATGGACCCGGCGTTTGAGGCGCGCGAGGTGCGCGTCTTCGGGGAGATGTACCGGAAGGGGCTTATCTATAAGGGCCTGAAGCCCGTCTACTGGTGTACCCATGACCGCACCGCGCTGGCCGAGGCGGAGATCGAGTACCGTGACGACGCCTGCGAGTCGATCTATGTAAAATTTCCGGTCAAAGGCGACAAAGGCCTGATATTCCCGTACGGCAACCGGGCCTTCTTTGTCATCTGGACGACGACGACATGGACGCTGCCCGGCAACACCGCCATCTGCGTCCACCCCACGCTGAAATACGCGCTGGCGGCGGTCGGGACCGAACGCTATATCGTCGCGTCGAATCTGCTGGACAGCGTGGCGAAAGTCGCGGGCTGGGAGGATTACGGGGTCCTGCATACATTCAAGGGCTGCGAGCTGGAATATATGACGGCGCGCCATCCGTTCCTCGACCGCGACAGCCTTGTCATCAACGGCACGCACGTCACCGCCGAGAGCGGCACCGGCTGCGTCCACACCGCCCCGGGCCACGGCGCGGAGGACTATATCGCCGGGCTGCAATATAAACTGCCGATGTCCGTCCCGGTTGACGACGCGGGCGTGATGACGGAGGAGGCGGGCCCGGTCTGCGCCGGAATGCGGTATGACAAAGCCAATACCGCCATCTTGGAGCACCTGAGAAAAACGGATATGCTGCTGGCGTCGGAGAGGATCGAGCACACTTACCCCCACTGCTGGCGGTGCGGCAATCCGGTGCTGTTCCGCGCCACGCCGCAGTGGTTTGCCAGCGTAGACAGCATAAAGGACCAGGCCTGCGCCGAGGTGGAGCGGGTGGCATGGCTGCCCGAATGGGGCAGGGAGAGGATGCTCGCCATGGTGCGCGAGCGCAGCGACTGGTGCATTTCGCGCCAGCGCCACTGGGGGCTGCCGATCCCCGTCTTCTACTGCCAAACCTGCGAAAAACCGGTCTGTACGCCCCAAAGCATTGAAAAGGCCGCGGATATGTTCGCGGAGCGCGGTTCCAACGTCTGGTATGAAAAAGACGCCTCGGAATTGCTGCCCGTCGGTTTTTCCTGCCCCCACTGCAACGGAAAAACCTTTACAAAAGAAACCGATACCCTCGACGGCTGGTTTGATTCCGGCTCGTCTCATGACGCGGTACTGCGCACCCGTGGCGAACTCCGCTGGCCCAGCGACGTCTATCTGGAGGGAAGCGACCAGTACCGGGGATGGTTTCAGAGCAGCCTGCTGACGGCGGTCGCCACCGGCGAGGGGCGCGCGCCGTACGATACCGTCATTATGAACGGCTGGGTGGTTGACGGCGAGGGGCGCAAAATGAGCAAATCCCTCGGCAACGGCGTCGATCCGGTGGAGGTCTGCGCGCGGAACGGCGCCGACATCCTGCGGCTGTGGGTGGCGTCGAGCGACTATCACAGCGACGTGCGCGTTTCTGATAATATCCTCAAGCAACTGGGCGACATGTATCTGAAAATCCGCAACACCTGCCGCTTTTTGCTGGGGAATTTATATGATTATGATCCGTGCTGTTCCGCCGGCTCACAGGGAGCGGAACGTGACGGCGGCTTGCTAAATACTTGGGCGCTCTCCCGTTTGGAGGAGCTGCGGAAAAAGGTCCTGGACGCGTACGGGCGGTATGAGTTCCATCCGATTCTGCACGCCGTCCACAATTTCTGCGTGCTGGATATGAGCAATTTCTACCTTGACATCGTAAAGGACGCGCTTTACTGCGAAAAGGCGGACAGCCCGGAACGCCGCGCCGTGCAGTCGGTGCTGCACACCGTGCTGGACACCCTGACGCGCCTGATCGCGCCGATTCTGGCGTTTACAAGCGAGGAGATATGGTCGTTTATGGGCCGCGGCGGCAATGACAGCCCCTTATTTGCCGGGATGCCGGAGTGTGTCTGTGAGGACCGCGCGCCCGGCGTTATGGACGTCATCTTCGATACGGTGCGCCCCGCCGTCAACAAAGCCCTGGAAGACGCCCGCGTGAAAGGGCTGATCGGCAAGCCGCTTGAGGCCGCCGTCACCCTTACGCTGGAAGGAGCGGCATACGACGAACTGCTGCCGCGTACGGCGCTTTTGCAGAAGTGCTGCATTGTGTCGTCGCTGATACTGCGAAAGGGCGCGGAGATGTCGGTGGAGGTGGCCCGCGCGGAAGGAGAGAAGTGCGAACGCTGCTGGGGGTATTTTACCGGCCTGGGACAGGCGGACCCGGCCCATCCCACGCTGTGCGGGCGCTGCGCGGGGGCGGTATGAAAAAACTCTGGCTGCTGCTGGCGGTTCCGATCGTGGCCCTTGACCAATGGGTAAAATGGTGGATCGGCAGCCGTTCCGTCTTGTTTTGGCTTGCGGAAACGCTGCCCGTCACGCACCGCTTTATCCCCGGCGTCGATCTCACTTACGCCGAGAACACCGGCGCGGCGTTTTCGATACTGGGCAGCGCCCGCTGGTTTCTGGCGGCGACCTCGGCGCTGGCGGCGGCGGCCATCGTTTTCGCCGTCTGCAAGGGGTGGGTCAGGCGTCCCTTGGGGATCATATCGATCTCCTGCGTGCTGGGCGGCGCGGTGGGCAACCTGATCGACCGGCTGTGGCGGGGAACTGTCATCGACATGTTCGAGTTTACTTTCGTCCGGTTCGCCATCTTCAACGTGGCGGACGTGTTCATCACCGCCGGCGGCGCGTGTTTTTGCCTGTATTTGCTTTTAGACGCGCGGAAGAGCGGAGCAAGCCCGCGGGAAGGCTTGGAGCCGCAGGATGAGGACCGTCCGTCTGCGGGCAGTGAGGAGCTTGACAATGCCCCTGTGGACGAGAACGGTTGAAAACGGCGGCAGCCGTATCGACGTATATCTGGCCGCCGTCGGTCCTTTGTCGCGCAGCGCCGTCGAGCGCCTGATCGTACAGAACCGCGTGACGGCGGACGGCGTTACCGCCAAAAAAAAGCACCGTGTGACGGCGGGCGAGGTCATCGTGGTGGACGAGCCGGACCCGTCCCCCTCCGAGGCGCTGCCGGAGGACATCCCGCTCCCTATCGTATATGAGGACGGCGACCTGCTGGTGATCGACAAGCCGCGCGGGCTGGTCGTCCATCCCGCGCCGGGGCACGGGGGCGGCACGCTGGTCAACGCGCTTCTGGCTTACTGCGGGGACAGCCTTTCCGGCGTCGGCGGGGTCAGGCGCCCCGGGATTGTCCACAGGCTGGACAAGGATACCTCGGGGCTGATGGTGGTCGCCAAAAACGACGTGACGCACACGGCGCTGTCGGCGGCGCTGAAAAAACGGGAGGTATCCCGCGTATACGAAGCCCTTGCCCGTGGAAATATAAGGAAAGACGTCTTTACAATTTCCGCCCCCGTCGGACGGCACCCGTCCGAGCGCAAGAAGCAGGCCGTCGTGCCGGGCGGGCGGGACGCCGTGACCCATGTGAAGGTGCTTGCGCGGTATGAGGGGTACACGCATATCGAGTGCAGGCTGGAGACGGGGCGGACGCACCAGATCCGCGTCCATCTGGCGTATATCGGACACCCGCTGGCGGGTGACGCGCGGTATGGCGGCCGGGCCGGCGAACTGGGGCTGGACGCGCAGTGCCTTCACGCGCGGGAGTTGTCGTTTGCCCATCCGCGGACGGGCGAACGGCTGTGTTTTGTCTCGGAGCCGCCGGAATATTTTCGCGCGGCACTTGAAAAGATTGCCCCATAAGGATATAATAAGAAAAAACCGGAAAGGCGCGATCCCTTGGCGGCTTTCCGCTTGACAGGACAGGCGCGACAAAAGAGAGAGGTGTGACACCGACAGTGTTCAACAGGGATATAGGACTGGATTTGGGTACGGCAAGCATTTTGGTATATGTAAAAGGCAAGGGGATCGTCCTGCGCGAGCCGAGCGTCGTCGCCATCGACAAGACGACCGGCAAACTGCTGAAAGCCGGGACAGACGCGCAGAAGATGCTGGGGCGCACCCCGGGCAATATTGTGGCGCTGCGCCCGCTCAGCGAGGGCGTCATCTCCGATTATGAAATGACCGAGCGGATGATCAAGGAATTTCTGCGCAAAGTATCCGGCTTCCACCTGTTCAAACCGCGCATCGTGATATGCGTGCCCAGCGGCATCACCGAGGTCGAGGAACGCGCCGTCATCGACGCGGGCCTTCAGGCCGGGGCGCGCCGCGTCTATCTCATCGAGGAACCCGTGGCCGCCGCCATCGGCGCGGGGCTGGACATCGCCAAACCCTGCGGGCATATGGTCGTCGATATCGGCGGCGGCACGACCGACGTGGCCGTGATCTCCCTCAAGGGCATCGTGGAATCGACCTCCATCAAGATTGCCGGCGACCAGTTTGACGAGGCCATTGTGAAATATATCCGCCGTAAGCACAACGTGCTGATCGGAGAGCGCACCGCCGAGGAACTGAAGGTCAATATCGGCTGCGTCTTCCCCCGCCCGGAGGAAAAAGTGATCGAGGCCAAGGGGCGTTGCCTGATGACCGGCCTGCCGCGCATCTTTTCCGTCAGTTCCAGCGATATGATCGACGCGCTGGAGGAGGTTTCGACCCGTATCATCGAGGCGATCCATTCCGTACTGGAGCGCACGCCGCCGGAACTGGTGGCCGACATCTCCACCAACGGCATTGTGATGACCGGCGGCGGAAGCCTTGTGTGGGGGTTTGACAAACTCATCGAGGCCAAGACGGGCATCGTGACGCATGTGGCCGACGAGGCCATTTCCTGCGTCGTCTACGGCACCGGGAAGAGCCTTGATATGTTAAACGACATGCAGGACGGCACGATGAACCTGTCGCGCCGCAAGCAAATGCGGTCATAACCCTGCTCTCTTCAGGCTTTGCGTCCTTCCCTGCCGCCGGCAAGGAGCGCATAGGCCAGTTTGTTAATATCCCCCGCGCCCATCGTAATCAGCAGATCGCCGGGGCGCAGGCTGTCCGAAACGGTTCCGGCCAGCTCGTCCAGCCCCCCGGCGTAAACCGCGCCGGGAATCCCGTCGGCCAGCATTTCAGAGGAAATATCGCCCGGATCGCTCTCCCTCGCGGCGTATATGTCGGCTAAAAAGACTTTGTCAAAGCCCGACAGCGCCGAAATAAACTCCTCAAAAAGCGCCTTCGTGCGTGAATAGGTGTGCGGCTGAAAAACGCATACCAGGCGCCTGTAACCCATCAGGCGCGCCGCCGCGAGAGTGGCGGACACCTCCGACGGGTGGTGCGCGTAATCATCGTATATATCCGCGCCGTTCAGGTTTCCTAGGCATTCCATACGCCGCCCCACGCCGGCAAACGCGGCGAGGCCGCGTTCCGCGGCTTTGCCGGGCAGGCCGTTGACGTACGCGGCGGCGGCGGCGGCCAGCGCGTTGAGCATGTTGTGCCTGCCCGGGACCTTGAGCCGGACGGCGGCGTAGGGTTTGCCGTCGGCCATGACGGTAAAGGAATACCGCCCCCGGTTGTTGACCGCCCTGGCCGCGCGGACGGCACAGTCCTTGCCGAACCACACGGCCCGGCGTCCGATGCCGTCAAGGGCGCGGCGCGTGTTGGCGTCCTCCCCGTTGGCGACGATAACGCCGCTCTCATCCGGGACGAGCCCGGCGAACGTCCGAAATGAATCGCACAACTCGTCCAGTCCCGCGAAAACGTCCAGATGGTCGGCGTCGATGTTGAGGATAACGGCGGTCGTAGGGAAGAAGCGGTGATAGGAGTTGCGGTATTCGCAGGCCTCGGCGACGATCATTCCGCCCTGCCCGACCCTGTAGCTTCCCGCGAACAGCGGCAGACGCCCTCCCATCATCACGGTGGGGTCGGCGCCCGCCTCCACGGCGATATGGGCCAGCATCCCCGTTGTGGTCGTCTTTCCGTGCGTTCCCGCGACGCATAAAGAGCGTTTATAGCCGCGCATCAGTTCACCCCAGGCGTCCGCTCTCTCGAGCAGCGGGATGCCCATACGCCGCGCCGCCATGACCTCTGGATTGTCCTCCCGCGCGGCGGCGGTGCGGATAGCCGCGTCGGCGCCCGGCATATACAGGCCGCTCTCCCCCGTTTCGACCAGGATGCCCAACTCCCTGAGGCGGGCCAGCGCCTCTCCCTCCTGCCGGTCAGAACCCGTGACAATCAGCCCCCGCCCAAAAAGGACTTCGGCCAGCGCCGACATCGACACCCCTCCGATACCGATAAGGTGCGTCCTGCGCCCCGGTTCCAGCAGCGCCGTGATCGTTTCCATAACCTCTACCTCCCAGCAGCAGAGCGGGTGTTGGACTTGTCTCCCCTCCCCGCGCAAACCGGCGTTTGCCGCGGCCCGGGTGTCCATCCAATTTTTTCTTCTAATAGTATATGTGTAACGGGTGACAATAAAGACGAGGAGGCTGTGCCATGAACATCACACAAATCAAAATCAACCGGACACAGGAGAGCGGCCGGATGAAAGCCGTCGTGTCGGTGACGTTCGACCACCAGATCGTCGTCCATGACATCAAGGTGATCGACGGGCCGGAGAGGCTGTTTCTGGCCATGCCGTCACGCAAGGCCGCCGACGGCACATTCCGCGACATTGTGCACCCCATCAGCGCCGAGGCCCGGGCCGCGCTTGAGAACGCCATCCTGGAACAGTACCGCGCCGAAGCCGCGGACGCGGCTTTGAAAGGAGACCCCGACTCCGATGAATAGCCGCAAGGTCCTCATCATATCGGTTACCGCCGGCTACGGGCATCACGCGACGGCGCTGGCGATGGAGAAGGCCTTACGCGCCCGCGGGGCGGACGTCACGGTCGTGGACATTATACGGTATGTGAGCGAGGTCCTCTACCGGACGGTGGACAAGGGCTACGTCATGACCACAAAGTTTACGCCGAAACAGTTCGGCACCCTCTACCGCTCCATGCTAAGCGGCGGTTCGATGCACCGTACGCTGGGCTACATAATCAAGAGCGGCTTTTTTACCGACAAGATCGTCTCCCTGCTGCGCGCGGAAACGCCGGATGTGGTGCTGTCCACCCACGTGCTCGCTTCGGTGCTGATCGACAAGTCTTTGGCCGGCGGGTTCCCCCGGCTGCGCCATATAGGCATTATGACCGATTATACCCTGCATCCATACTGGGAGGAAGTGCAAAACCTGCACAATCTCGTGCTGTGCGGGGAGATGGTCATCCCGCGCGCGGAGCGCAGGGGGCTGCCAAGGGAAAAACTGCTGCCGCTCGGCATCCCGGTGGAGGACCGTTTTTTGACAAGCGTTCCCATGCGGGAGGCGCGGGTTTCGCTGGGGTTGCCCCCCGAGCGTCCCGCCGTGCTGATCATGTCGGGCAGCATGGGTTTTGGCAACGTGGGCGCCACGGTTTCGCGGATCGCCTCGCTCCGGTCCGCCCCTCAGATTTTATGCGTCTGCGGCGGAAACAAACGCCTCAAGCTCGAACTGGAAACGATGCGCCACTCCACGCCGGTCACGGTGTACGGATTCGCGGACAATGTGGATGTGCTGATGGACGCCGCCGATATGGTCGTCACCAAACCCGGCGGCCTCTCCACCACCGAAGCGCTGGTCAAGCAAAAGCCGCTGATTCTCACCGCGCCCATT
>JAIRUE010000117.1 GCA_031254575.1 Oscillospiraceae bacterium
TCCTGATCGCCGCCGACCACAAAGGCTTTTCCCCGTATTTCGGGGCGTAACAACGCCTCTACCTGGCCGTAGAAGTGATTCACGTCTATGTGACAGACGGCGCGCATATCATCACCCCCAAAACAGTGTTCTCAATAATATATGTTAAGCTACACGGTGAATGGGGGAATAAAGAGCGAGAAAAATGAAGTAAAAAAGTGGCAAAAAGGAAATGGGAGCAAAGAAAGTGGAAACAAAAAGCGCGCAAAATAACACTCCCTTTCTCTCACGCTTTTTAGGAGTGCTTTTTTGCGTTTTATTTTACTTTCCCTCATTTTTCTCGCCATACTTTTTCCACTCTTCCTCTCTTTTTCGTGAAAATTAACACTTCTTTCGCTCTCCGGTTACGCTCGCGCCCGGCTCGCTAACCCTGTGGGCTCCAAGACTCCCTGCGGGGCGATAGCGCAACTCTTTTCTTCCGTTACGCCATCTAAAATACCCGCGCAGGAACCGTGACAGGCAATCATCCTGCAAGCCGGTCAGCACGAATCCGCCGCAGGGAATGGCGAGTATCATGGCGGCGACGCATTTCACGGTGAGGCCAAACGGCAGGAGGGTAAACGAGAGAAACAGAATGGGGACGGCTATGAGTACCGCCTCGACGGTGTTGCGGATCTCAAACAGGCCGAACAGCCGGCCGGCTTTGGTGTAATTCGCCGGAATGTGATACGTGTCCATTGTGATGATCTCCTTGTCATAGACATTGAATTGTGGTATACTGAATATGGAACGGGGGACTTTGCATGAACGATACCATTGAGAAAACAATCCGATATGTTGACGCTTCGCTTTCAATGGAGGGGATGCCCTTGACCGAACAGGACAAGGACAGCATTCGTGATTCCCTTTCGGGTAAGGCCGACGTCGATGAGGCTGTCCGTAAAACAAGAGCGGAATACAGGGCAGCTTCATAAATTACCAGTATGATTATCAATCAGATGATCTGGGATGCTCGGAGGTGTGATTCTGGAAAAACTAAGCCTATATATGGATGTGTGCTGTCTTAATCGCCCTTTTGACGATCAGAGCCAAGACAGGGTGTATTTAGAGAGCGAAGCGATCCTTTCGATACTGGCGATTTGTCAGGGCGGCCGTTTTGATTTGGTTCACAGTGACATAATAGATTTGGAACTGTCAAAACTAGCTAACGGGTCAAAACAGAAAAAGATATGTGCTCTTCATTCGGTAGCAACACGTATTCTGCGGGCGGTACCTGAGATTTTTACGCTTTCCGAGATATTCCAGAAAAACGGAATTAAGCCAATGGATAGTTTGCATTTGGCAATTGTTGAACACTTCGGAATTGATGTTCTGCTTACTACAGACGACCAATTTGAACGTATGGCAAAGAGACTGAGAATAAAATCCCGCGTAGTGAATCCGGTAATATGGCTTATGGAGGTGCTTAGGAATGAACAGTAATACTGCCGCTGAGTTTAGAAATCCGACGTTAATACGCAAACTTGGTATTGAGGCTCTTACCAAGGAGCTTGGTCCGGTGGGGATGGCATACTTTATCCGTCAATTTGACAATGGTGAGGGTGACTATACCGCTGAGCGCGATGAGCACCTAAAAGGCTTTACTATGGAAGAAGCACGCGATAAACTCTTGAGAAAAGGGTAATCACCAAACAACCCAGAACGGCCCGCCGCCTCCTGCGTTGTAGTTGGCCTCATTGAGTATTACCGATAAATCCCATAGCTGTTCGCTTCGCTTAACGCTGATCGGGTCGGCAATGAGAATCTTCCCCTCCGCCGTGACCCCGCGTAAGACGATGAAGTGACCGCTGCCTGTGAAGTGACACTTCGACATGACGGCTACGACGAGTTTCCCCTCCGCCAACGCGTCCGCGATCGTCTGCCCGTCTTTCCGGCTCACACACTCTACCGAAAGGCCGTAGTGTCTGGCGCCGTCCGGGATGAGGGCGTGCATACTGCCGTTGCCTTCCACGCGGTATCCGTTGCGGACAGCCCACTCCGCCGTTTCCACAGGCGTCACCCGTTTCCCCGTCAGGGAGGATACCACTATCGCCAGCGCGGTCGGGCCGCAGCCGGATGTGCCGATGGTCCCGGTCTTTCCGTACAGCGTATCTCCCCACCGCGCGTCCGCCTGGTTGTAGTATGTAATATCCACGATACCGTCTGTGAAGGATATGCTGCCGAAGTCAATGCCGGCATGTCCGATGTATTCCGCGTCATTCGTATCAATGGTCTGGTCTTCGTTCATCACGGAAACCAGCAGCTCCGCCCATTTGCGCTGCTCATCCGAAAATCCCAGCAGCGTCATCAGGGCGTCCGGCAGCATGTCCGTAATGGTGTAACTGACGTACCGCCCGCCGGTGAAGGTTTCGTATACCAGCATCTTCTCCGCCATCTGTACGATAACGCTCTCATCGATGACATTTAGATCCTGCCCGTAATACACGGACATAATGGCGATGAACCATGTCCGGTTTGTGCTGCCCAGTTCCACATTGACCGTAATATACGGGTTTGGGTAGTTGAAGACGACACGGTCGATCAAGTTGGATACGGCGTCCTGAACAATGCTGTCAAAGCGGTTTTCATATATATCGCCGATATGTATGGCCGAATCTGTCATGCGCTTGACGTCCGAGCTGTCATTGCCTGTCCATCCAAACAGGAAGTGCGGTATGGCTGAGAAGATGATCACCGGCAGCAGCAGGACGATTACCAGGATAATTGCCACAATCCTGAGTAACTGCGGCAGAAACTGCCTAACCGTTTCCGCCGCCGCTCCGTGCGGACCGCCTATGGCGGCGGCCCGCGCGATCTGCGCCGCTTTCGCGGCAAGCTGAGCCAGCTACGCGGCGTGGGAACCATCGCCGGATTCATTGCTCATCATGTTCTCCTTTCGTTGATATAGCCGTTTGTGTCACACTCAACTCGACTCACTGACAGTCGCCTTTCGCCCTTCGATTACGCTCACAGGTTCGCTATATCCGCGGACTCCGTATCTCCTTGTGAGCCGGTTTCGTTGCTCTCAGGACTAAGCTGTTTGAGGAAATTCTCCTTGATGTCGATCGGTTCCTGCGTACCCGGGATTCTCCCGTCCCGCTGTTTACCCGGCCGTGCCTGTGACTGCGGCTGGCTTGTCGGCTGTTTTGACTGTCCCTCAACGGAAGCCTTCTGAACACCGCCGCCGGTATGCTCCGGTTTGCGGTCTGTCTTGGCGGGCGTTATTTGAGATCGTGTCTTTGCCGTGGACGCCTGCGCCGAACCTTGCCCGGCCCGCGTATGCGGGTTGACCTGTTTCGTACCGGACGGCACCGGATGTGGAATACCCGGACTGACGGGAACGGGGCTTTGCGCGCCGGTTGATGATTTCGGATTGCTTTGAGTTGGGCGCTCTCCGTTTTGCCGCAGCGTGCCCTGCTGTGTGGCGCTTGTATTTGATTGCGTGACAGAATCGCTTTGACTGTGCCGCGCGCCCGGCTGTACGACCGTGTCTTGTCGTACCCCGCCGCCCGTGTTATGTACGGCGGGGGAGGGGGATACCGGGGTTGTCCCGCCTTGTCCGCTCTCTGTATTTCGCTGTGTGTCCGCGGAGCGGGAGGACTGCCCGCTTGTTCCGCGTCCGTCTTGTCCGTTTCCGGTAATACGTGTGGCGGAATGTGCCGGTTGAGCGGGCCTTGAGGTGTTGACCGGCGTGCTTGGCGCGGCGCTCACGCCCGGCAGACGGACAGCTTCGTGTCCGGACGGAGTATCGCTTCCGGCTACGTTGCGCATTGCCGCGTCAATTGGCGGCGTGTTTGTGTGGAGAGGCGGCCGGCTATCCTTTGAGATAGGCGTTCCGCGCGGTTGCGTACCTGTGCTTTGCGCTGTCGGTTTCCCGGAGCGGTTTGTGTTTATGCCGCCTTTTGAAGTGACCGGACTGCTGCTTGCGGCCGGATTGCCGGTGAAGGTGTGTCCTGTTCTGAAAGATGAATCGCTTGTATATCCGCTTTCTGTGGTTGTCCCGCTCTTTGCGCCCGGCGGCGTCCTTCCCACGGGCGGGTTATACGTGCCGCCGCCGGTATGACTGGCGGAATAAGTGTTGCTTGTGTCAATGGGCGATGAGGCGGCGTAGGCCCTGTTCGTGAATCCGGATGAGGCTCCGGACGCGGCCCGTGCGGCCGCTCCGGCCGCCGTGCTTGCTTTTGCACCTGCTCTGCCCGCCGCCGCTCTGCTGTTGATGAAACTGGACGCGATAGACCTGCCAACCATCAGCGCCAGCATCCCGGGGAACCCTCTGCCTAATCCGTTGCCGGTGATAGCGGGATTGAGCCCGATACGGGCGATGATGTTGTCGATCTTCCGCGCCACTCTAGCTAAAGCGATTACGAAGATGAGCCACGGGACAGCGGAGAGTCCGTGCGGGAATTTCGCCATCGCCGAGACGATCAGCTTCACGAACACGACGTTGAGGACCATCATCAGGCACATACTGCCGCACATCCTTGCCCAGCCTTTGAATATATCCATCGTATTCCTGCTCACGCCCATCGCGAACGCCAAAGGGGACAGGATGGTGAGGACGCCCAGGACGGAGTGCCGTTCCCCGACCTCGAAGAAGAACTTGACAAGCTGGAATATGAGGATGATACCCATGATGAGGACAAGGAGCCAGCTTGCGCCGAAACCGAACATACCGGATGAGAAGCCGGGAAGGGCAACGCTGCCGGGTATCTGCAACAGCCTGACGACCCGCGCGCTGACGCCGAGGCCGATTGCGCATATCTGGCGGCTGCATACAAGCAGGAAGGCGAACACGAACGACCGTGTTATGAGGATACGCGGTTCGTCTCCCTCAAAGCCGAGCCCGCTCATCATAGACTTGGCCGCCTGGAACACGAGGTTGCCCAGCAGGAGCGCCCAACCCACGCCGTACATGATGTCAAGGATAACAGCGGATACCGGCGCGGATGATTCAAAGAAGGAGAGGTCCATCGAGAACACATTCATCAGCGTGTTCATGACATACTCTCCCGCGTCCCAGATAAGGCCGTAGAGCCATTCCATCAGCCCCTGCACGATCCAGTTGAGAATATTACCGCCCCCTTCCGTTTTGTTATTTTGGCATATGAAAAAGCAACCGAAATTCGGTTGCTTTGCAATATTATTGTAATAAGTATTAATATATTTAGTATAACCCTTTACCTAAACTATACATGCTTCTGGGAATATTGTACTGTTTATCTCGAGATTACTATTTCGCAGCTCGTTAATTTCTATTGAATCTGTCTCGTACTCATTTATTTCCTCAGTATCCTTTGCTAAAAGATGTGGTTGTGAAAAATTACTCAGCGCTTCAATAACATCAATAACAGGATAATTTCCGCGAGTGACCAGTTGCTCACATACAAAACGATCAGAGGGTTTTGGTAGACAAACCTCCTTTGGCATTTGCGCATCTGCAGTTATAAATGACCTTACAATTATCCACGCGTTATAAAACAATTCCATAAATGAACCATCATATGGTAAAGGGCACACGACCAAGTTTTTATTATCATCCTTAAATACATTATCACTCGCACCTGGGGTCATTGGAATAATGCCAACACGTAACCCACGTCCACCTTCTAAATAGGTAGGGTTAATCTTTATTGTTGTAGCTACCCATTGATCAGATAATGGTTGACCAATAAACAGATCAGCTCGCCATGTATCGCAAATTGTATAAGGTAGTTGTTCGCGTATCGAGGATTTCCGAAAACTTGCTGCGACAGAATCAATATGCTTTCGCAATTTTGCTGGTTGCCCACGAGTCCCTGCTAATAACCTTGATTCATTTGTTAGTTGAGCCTTTATAGAGTCCACTAGACTTAAGGCTCCAGATTTTTCTGCACCAAATAGAAGAGAAGAGGGTGTATCACCATTTATATGGCACATATGAAGTGCTGTTTGAACTCTATCAAGTATTAGCGGGTTTTTCTGTATAATAGCCTCGTGTACAGCATATTCAAAACATATTCCTACATCTCCATCACCAGGGCGATAAAGTCGAGGAAGCATGAATAGACTAATATTCGCATAGCCGCCTTGATTTTTTACTACATTGTCTTTAAGGGAAAATAATAGACCCTTCAAAATTGGTCGTACTAATGAAACGGTTGCCGATACATCATCTGATATTGGTGATATTTGTATTTCCTTACGAGTTTTCATAATAACCTCCGTTAATAATTAGGTTCACTAATTTTCTATTAAAGCCATTATAATGGTGCTCTTGCGCAGCATTGCAGCCATCCATCACTTCTCATAAAAGAATAGCATACAATTCACTACAAAGCAACCATTTTATCGAATGCAGAAAGGACGTTACGTAATCGTATTCAACCCGGACAGCAGAGGGCGGACGTAGGCAATGAACGCCCCAATCCCGTTGATGATGGCCCAGGCGATCCATATACGCTTGAGCCAGTCCCACGCCTGGTCTACCTTGTGCTGGTTGTTTGACATCTTAGCCCCGATGACCGATACCGCCGACATGAGACCCGCGAGGACGGTGGAGATGCCGGCGATCTGGCTGTAAACGTCCACGATGATACGGTTGGCGACAGTCCACATGTCTTCGGTGGCGGCCAGCGCCGTCCTGTCCTGGAACTTGGTCAGCAGAATGCCCTCCACATCCAGCGCGGGATTCAGCTGCGCCCTGACACGCAATATAAGCTCCAGCGTCTGTTTGATCGCCTCGAAACCGAGGAAATGCGCCTCCATCGGAATCAGGACGCTGTCACTGGCGGCCATAGCGTTGATGGTGAGCAGCCCGGCGCTGGGCGGGCAGTCTATGAGGATATAGTCAAAGTGTTCCCGTAGCGGTTCCAGTGTCTTCCGCATGACCAGCTCCGCGGGCAGGTCGTCCTGACCGGCGAGGATGGATGATTTGCTCTTTACCGTGAGGCGTTTCTCCACAAGCGCCAGTTTCTGATTGGAAGGCAGCAGGTCAAGCATATTGCATGGGAGCAGGCAATCCTTCATGAGCGGACCGTCCGAATCGTCCAGCACGTTCAGCATTTTGGACGCCAACGTATACCTGACGCTTTTCGGGTCATGTCCCAAGGCGGTGGTAAGGTTGCTCTGCGGGTCATTATCAACGGCGACGACGCTGTATCCGAGTGGAGTGAGAGCGGCGCCGATGTTGATGGTTGAGGTCGTCTTTGTCGTCCCGCCCTTGGCGAGGGCGCAGGAGATCACTTTGCAACTTTTCATGATCGTACTCCTTTCTGTAATCCGTATAAAAAGACTGTCCAGTCAATCCTGAAAAGGAAAAACGGGACAAGCCGGATCCGGCAAGCATGGGGTTGCAACACATATGCAACACGGATAATAAAGGTTAGTAATAGATAACAAATGGATTGACGCTTGGGTTTTCTGCAACAGGGTAAGGTCAAAAGGATAAAGTGCTTTTAGATTCAATGGGTACGGTGTTTCAAGCATGAAAAAAACCTCCTGATTATCAGATGACTTTTACATCATCTCATAACCCGGAGGTCGAAGGTTCAAATCCTTCCCCCGCAACCAAAAAACCAGCCTTTTCGGCTGGTTTTTGTCTATTTCTGCAACTCATTTTGTTTGTTGTTTTTGTGGCGGGGACTATTTGGAGACGAAGGGGAGCAAAAAAGCCTAAAACAGCGGACGGATGGCCTCCAATAATGTCAGTTCCCCGTTACGGCGGACGTTTTTTCGAATGGCGGTTACGAGCTCATCTATTTTTGGGTCCGAGGAGTGCGGTACTATGTGGAGAAGACTGTGAGAATAGAACCGCGCAGCTCGTTCCGTGCCGTTATTTCAGGTTTATGCAATAGACGACGCCTGTATCAGAGCCGAAATACACGGCGTCTTCGTAAACGGCGGGAGAGGACAGCACACTGCATGGCAGTTCCGCTTCCCACAGCTTTGTATGGTTCGCCGTATCAAACTCCATAATATACGATTGTCTGAAGCTGTAAACATTCGACGCCGCCAAGACAATATTATCCCCATGCAGGACCGGAGCGGTATATGCGTTGGCGCCGGTTGGATAGATACGCTGAAATTCGCCTGTGTCCTTTTTGAAAGATACCAGAGTACGCTCATCGGAGGTGCAGGTGTAAAGCGTGTCCCCAATGCAAACCGACCCGCCCGAAAACCATGTCGTCGTATCATGCGAATAGGAGGACCACAGAATATCCCCGTTTTCCGCGTCTAAACAGAATATTTTGGCGCTTCTTCCCGCAACGTAGACGCGCCCAAATCGCCGTTTGGCGCGATAAAGTATGCGATGCCGCCGGAGACGGCTACGCTTGAATCGTGGTAATAATAACTCTCCCGGATACTCTTTTTTGTACTGTCCGGAGCGTGCGTGATTTTCGCCAGTTCGTTTCCGCTTGCGGCGTCCAGTATGTACAGGCTGCTCCCCGCGTTGAACACGATTTTACCGTCGTCGAAAACCGGCAAAGATAAAACCGGCTCGTCGGTCGTAAACATCCAGCATTGTTGTTTCGTGCCGATATCAATTGCGTAAAAATCACAATCCTCATTCCCCGTAATGACGTACCTCCCAATAAGTATAATTTGATTTTCCCGCGGCGTCCCGCGTCACATACCGCCGTTTATTTTTTCCCCGGCGGCGGGATTTTTCCGCCAATTGCCCCGTCGCAAGGAGCGTGGGCAAACCCGCGTAAAATATCCTCGAATGTATTGTTTACCAGCGCCTCGACCTCGGTTTCGACAAATTGCGTCATACCGGCAGCGCACAGGCAGGCAATTCCGTGGATGAAAATCCACATAGAGGAACATAACGTATGGGCGTCTTCGCGGGACAGCCTGTACTCCTCCTGAACAGCGGCAATTAAGGCTTCGGTGTTTGTAAAGACGCCGGAAAGGATATCCTTCATCGAATATTCGCTTTTGTCCGCCGTCATAAACATCATGGCAAACAACATAGGTTCGTCTTTGGCAAAGTGGATATAATCGACACGCCGGAAAGCGGCACTGTCCGCTCCCTTGCCAAGCACATAGCTGCAATACAGATTTCGCGCGGCTTTGCGGGTTTCCTGCTGTACTTCATCCATGTTTTGAAAGACTGTAAAGATTGGCTGAGAGGAGCTTCCCAATCTTTTGCCAAGATTGCGGGCGGTAAGCGCCGCAAAACCTCCGTCCCGTATAAGAGCCAATGCCGCGTCTATAATCTGCCCGCGGGTAAATTTAGGCTTTGGAGGCATATGTGCCATCCTTTCTACAACTTTCGTTCTATAACGTTAGTTATAGTTTAGCGCAGCTATTTTTATATGTCAAGACTTTTTACAAATCCGATAATAATAATCGTCAGAAACCGGACAGAGGAAGAATACCTGCAAAACACGCGCCATATTCGCGGCCATCCCCGGGGAGCTTGCCGGCGGCGGCAAGGTTCAGATTACCGGCTTCGATACCCTTGAGATTAAGGGCCGCGCCGCCCGAACTGACCACAGGAGTGAGCCTCCTGCTCTCACGGTTTTTTGTATCTGGTACAGCCGGGGATTCGGGGGTTATGGCATGCGTATAATTAAAAGCCCGTACAATGAACGTACGGGCTTTATAGCGACCGCAACCATCCTCACCGGGATAGCCGCCGTCTATTGGCTCGGCATCATCTGCTTGTCAAATTCCGGGTTGAAGAAATAGTAATTTTTGCTGTCCAGCCTGGACTTGACGCATTCCAGCGCTTCGCCGAAACGCTGAAAATGAATGACTTCCCGCTCTCTGAGGAAAATAATGGGCTTGCGCACATCGTCGTCGTCAAGCACGCGCAGGATGTTCTCATAGGTTGCGCGCGCCTTCTGTTCCGCGGCCATATCCTCCACCAGATCGGCGAACACATCGCCCTTCGACTGGAACTCGGTCGCGGTAAACGGGACGCCCCCCGACGCCTGCGGCCACACCCCCGTCGCGTGGTCAATATAATAGGCGTCGAACCCGGCGGTTTTGGCCTCGTCAACGGTAATGCCGTCCGTCAGCTGGTGAACGATAGCGCAAATCATTTCCAGATGGGCAAGCTCCTCCGTGCCGATGTCCGTCAGAAGGCCGCCGACGTCGTTATACGGCATACTGTAACGCTGGGAAAGGTATCGCATGGACGCCGAAAGCTCCCCATCGGGACCGCCGTACTGGCTGATGATGAACTGGGCCGTTTTCGGGCATTTTTTCTTAATGCTCACAGGGCATTGAAGTCGCTTCTCATAATTCCACATTCGTCATTTCGCCTTTCCACGGGGCGGGCGTATCCCCCCATGTCCATCTGTTTTCGCGGTCGCTTGCGCAATCGACCGTCAACGGGTAAAATTCCTGCTCAAATGAGGACATCGCCGTTTTCCGGCGGCGTTTCAACTGATGAAACTCCGCTAAAGCCCGCGCGTCATCCGGATGGGTATCCAGATACAAAGTCAGATCGTTTATGGCAAAACTGGTGTCATAAATCTCGTTCAGGAGCTGGGTTTTATCTGCCATTTGTGCCGCCTCCCGCATAAAAAGGCTTGTTTAACGCCGGGAAAATGGTGCCCGCTTTCAGTCCCGTGCGTAAATCATAGAGATTCGTCCACTTCTGGACCGGCATATTCAACATGCCCAATTCCTGGGAAATGTTTGTGGAATCGTTACTTGTCACCGCATTTATCCTCCCTTCTTTTATAAATAGTATTTTCAAACAGGCAAAAAAAATACTATCCATATGGATCTCCTAATATGATATAGTCAGGAGGTTTTGGCGTATGACGGACGCAGTTCGGCTGGCGCTCATCGCAACCGTTGGAACGTGGCTCATGACGGCTTTGGGCGCCGCAGCCGTTGTGTTTTTCAGGAGCCCCAACCAAAAGGTGCTGGACTTTATGCTGGGCTTTTCCGCGGGGGTGATGATCGCGGCCAGTTTTTGGTCGTTATTACTGCCCGCCATAGAACGGGCGGAAACAACCCTCAGTATACCTCCCTGGCTGGTCGCGGCGGCCGGTTTTTTATGCGGGGCGTTATTTATCTGGATTTCCGATAACATAGTCACGTATGTCCGAAACCGGCTATACAGCCCGCGGGACCGGGCGAACTCCGGGCTGAACGGAATTATCATGCTGGCTCTTTCGATCACGCTCCACAATATACCGGAGGGACTGGTCGTCGGGGTGGCGTTCGGCGCGCTGCACAACGGCAGGCTGACGGCGGAGACCGTCACGGGCGCGGCGACCATCGCTTTGGGGATAGGCCTGCAAAATATTCCCGAGGGCGCGGCCGTCTCCATTCCGCTCAGGCGCGAGGGCTTTTCCAGAAGGAAAAGTTTTTTGCTGGGGCAGGCTTCGGGACTGGTGGAACCGGCCGCGGGCGTGATCGGGGCCCTGCTGGTCATCAACATCGAGCCGGTATTGCCGTTCGCGCTTGCCTTTGCGGCCGGCGCCATGATCCTGGTCGCGGTTCACGAACTGATTCCGGAGTGCCAGAAAAATCAGCGGCAGCAGCCGTATTTTGCCACGATGGGCATACTGCTGGGATTTGCCGTGATGATGTCGCTGGACGTCATGCTGGGCTGACAGCCCTCCCGCCGTTTCCCACTTGACAAGATCCAAGCCGCGGACGTATAATCAGTTCATAAATTCCGTTTCCGATACGTGCCGTTCTGGGATTCCCGGGGGGACAAGCCTTATATGCTGAAGGGGAGGGTTTCTAATGGAATATCGTCAGGATGCCGGTCAGTATGACCTGGTGTATCTGGACCATGAGAAATGCGTTGGCTGTAACCGCTGCATCGGCGTTTGCCCCGTCCGTCTCACCAATCGTGCGGACCAGGACGATAAAGGCAACAGCATCATCAATCTGCGTGCCGAATACTGTATCGACTGCGGACAGTGTATCCGGCACTGCACCCGAAAGGCGAGGGATTTCAAGGACGACACCGGGGAGTTTCTGCGCGACCTGCGCGCCAACAAGCGCCTGTCGATCGTATTCGCGCCGGCTTTGAAAACAAATTACCCGCATTACAAAAATCTTTTAGGCTACTTAAAGCAGTTCAATGTAAACCAGATATATGACACATCCTTCGGCGCGGAAATCACCACATGGGCCTATCTGAAGTTTATCGGGCAGTCGGGCGAGCAAGGCTGGATATCCCAGCCCTGCCCGGTGGTGGTCAATTTGATCGAGAAATACTACCCGGAGCTTCTGCCCAAGCTAATCCCGGTCCACAGCCCGGCCATGTGTACGGTCATGTATATGCGCAAATATATGGGGATCACCGACGACATCGCGTTCCTCTCGCCCTGTATCGGAAAGAAAGCGGAATTCAGGCGCTACGGCGAGGTTCGGTACAATGTGACCTACACGCGTCTGTTCGAATCCCTGGAAGACAGTTATATGAGCGGCGCGGAGGCCGAGCCGGACAGTCCGCCGGGAGAGTTGGGAAGTTTTTATCCTTCGCCGGGCGGCCTCCGGGAAAACGTCAGTTTCCACACAAAAAATACCGCATGGGTCCGTCAGATTGAGGGTACGGAAACTCTTCCGAGATATTTTGCGCAATACGGGAAGCGGGTCAGGAGTACGGAAGCGATCCCCCTGCTCGTCGATGTGCTGAACTGCGCGCGGGGCTGCAACGACGGCACCGGAACCAATAAGGTCATCAAATCGGACGACGTTGAGTTTCTGGTACATAATCTGCACGATTCCGCATACAAGAACAGGGCCTTAAAGAGAAAAAAATACGCCCACTTTCAAGTCTTTGACAAAAAGCTCCGGCTTGAAGACTTTATGTGTTCGTATAAGCAGGAAAGCCTGGACATACGGATGCCTTCCCAGGCCGCTATCGAAAACGCGTTTAAGCGCCTGCTCAAGGACACCCAGGAGGAACGCGAGATCAACTGCCACAGCTGCGGATACGAGCGCTGTTCTGAAATGGCTGAAATGATCGCGAGAGGCATCAATAACGAGCAAAACTGCATTCACTATGTGCAGAAAAGGGTACTGCATGACAAGACCGAGCTGGAGGACATCCAGAAAGAACGGATACAAAGCTATGAGGTCCTGACCGACGGCGTGAAGGGTATCGCGGAGCTGTTGGAGGCGCTCAAACAGGGCAGCCAGAAACAGCAGAGCGCGGTCACCTCGATTTTGGGGGAGATGGGGAATATAACCGGTGACACCACGACGCTGAACGGGCTGATCGAACAGATCGGGCTTGACATGAAGCGATACCTTGTCCTGACCAACGATATTGTGAGCGTTTCCGAACAGACCAATATCCTCAGCCTGAACGCCAGCGTGGAGTCCGCGCGTGCGGGGCAGCACGGGAAAGGATTCGCGGTGGTGGCCGGAGAGGTGCGCTCCCTTGCCCAGAAAGCCGGCCAGTCGGCAAAGGCGTCCACTGAGATCAACGATTCGGTGCAGCCTCTGCTGGAACAGATGAACGCGATCAGCAACTCGTTCCGCCAGCTGGTGGAGAAACTGGACAAGGCCGTACACGATATTTCCGGCGAAATAGACGCCGGCGTTCAAAGGGCCGAGGAAATATCCAGGCTCTCCAAGGCTATTGTGGAGAAACAGTAGAACCCGGCAAAGGCGGCGCTGACCGCATCGCGGGATGCGGCAAATTCCCCGTCATTCCTCGCATCCGGCTTTTTGCGCGTTGGCGGCGCGGATGGCGTCATATATCTCCCCCGGGAACTTCGGCTCCCGCTGATAGGTATACAATCCGTTCTGTTCCTGTTCGACGTCATATAACTGCGTGTAACAAAATCCGCAGACGTTTTCGTTTTGGAGCAGCGTCCCGGTCAGGGCGGCGTACCGCTCAAGGAATTCCCGCATATCGCGCGGCGCTTCGCCGTATCCCCAGCTCTCCCCGGCTTCCGCGCTCCATTTCGCGCCGCCGTATTCGCTGACGAAAAAAGGCTTTCCGTCGTATGCCTGACCATGCCGGTGCGGGTCGTGGACGGTTTCTCCGGTTTTTATATGGGCGTAGTTGTCCCGGAATATCTGAACGTCCTGTTCATAATCGTGCGTGTCGTAAATATCGGTTGCCCCCGCGTGGAAAAAGCCGCTCGTGTCAATGACCGGGCGCTGCCTCTCCAACGCTTTGGTGACCGTGTACACCGTTGTGAGCAAATCGGGGTTTTTGAGCGGGTTATTGTTTTCGGACACCTCATTGAACGGGCACCAGCAGACAATCGACGGGTGGTTGTAATCCCGTTCCACGATCTCCAGCCATTCGGCGAGAAAATGATATATCGCCATCCCGTCGCCGCAGTTGAGCCCCCAGTTGCCATGTTCTCCCCACACGATATACCCCATCCGGTCGGCGTGATACAGAAAGCGTTCCTCAAAAACCTTCTGGTGCAGCCGAGCGCCGTTGAATCCCAGTGCCATTGAAAGCTCAATGTCCCGTTCCAGCGCCGCGTCGTCCGGCGCGGTATAGATGCCGTCGGGATAAAACCCCTGATCCAGCACCAGCCGCTGGAATACCGGTTTGCCGTTGATATACAGCCTGCCGTTTTTCGTTTCCACACCCCGGATGCCGAAATAGGAACGGACGCGGTCCGACACCTTCCCGTCCGGGTTTGTCAGGGTAAATATAACGTCATACAGGTTCGGCCGTCCGACGTCCCATAATTTCGCATTGGGAACGGACGCGGTCAGCATGCCGGTCACAGCAGCCGGGGCGGAGACGGAGGCAGCCGGTTCGCCGTCAAACGAGAGTTGGGCGGCTAAAACCTGCCCGGAGGGATCGCCGCCTTTTATTTCGGCGTAAAAGGACACCTGTCCCGTTATATAGTCCGTTTCGGTTTTTACGCGGCTTATGTACACATCCGGCACAAATTCCAGCCAGACCGTCTGCCAGATGCCGGTGGTACGGGTATATTCGCAGCCGCAGGATTTGACCTGCGGGCACTGCTTGCCCCTGGGCTGCCGCCCGCCGCGCAGATCGTCGTCCGCCCGTACCGTGAGGTCGTTATCCCCCGGCGTCAGCAGCGCCGTGACGTCGAACGCGAAGGACGCGTAACCGCCTTTATGTTTTCCGGCTTCCCGTCCGTTGATGTAAACCGTGGTTTCGTAGTCCGCCGCGCCGAAATGCAGCAGCACACGCCCCTCAAGCTCTTGGGCGGCAATCCCGATTTTGCGCTTATACCAGACGGTTGGCATAAAACCGGTATACCCGATCCCGGATAAAGCGGATTCCGGACAGAACGGAACCTGGATCTTCCTGTCCAGAACAGTTTCCGGGTCCTGATAACCGCCCGGGGCGCCGCCGCCGAAATCGATCGTAAATTGCCACTCGCCGTTCAGATTGCGCCAGCTGTCCCGGCAAAACTGGGGTTTGGGGTGTTCGTTCCTCATAGCATATACCTCCTGTAATCCAAACAGCGGACGGTTGCCGCCGTAAGTCCGTTTGAGACGCCGCGCGCCGCGTATGGCAAAGGTTTGCCCGCGGGGATGGCGGCGTGCCTTTTATAGCAGCATGACCGCGAGACTGTCCAGAAGCTCCGCGATCTCACGCGGCGTTTCCGGCGTTTCGGCGTTGAGCCACTTGCGGATAATGGCGTATCCTCCGTGACAAAAGAAGAGATGGATATAGGCTTTGTGTTTTTCTGAGTATTTATCGGAAAGCTGGTTTTGCATGATTGTCCGGATTGCGGAAAGGTTAAAAAGCTGGTCTGAAAACTCCTGCTGCGGGGCGGAATTGATCAGTATTCTGCATTTGTCCCTTTCGGCGTCCATCTGTGAAAGCATTTTTTGCAATCCGCCCGTTCCGGGGGAAAGGGTATCGTTCAAATGGCGTTCGATGTCGGTAAAAAAATCATTATAAACGTCACGAAGCAAGTCAACCTGGCTTCCGTAGTGTTTGTAGAAAGTGGAACGGTTGATATTGGCCGCGTCACATATTTCATAGATGGTGATCTTTTCGATGGGTTTATCTTTCAGCAGGTTAAACAGCGCGTCTTTCAACATTGACTTGCTCAGGCGGACACGCTGATTTTCCATATTCATTCCTCCCCTAAAAATCAACAAATGAAATGATTTTGTCGGTTTCAAAACAAAACCGGCTTTTTCTGTTCGCGTCATAACAATATTAAATAAACTGTCGGTTGCTTTGCAACATATTGTACAGTATACTGCAAACAGTTTGAACTGTCAAGCAAACGGGGAGGAGACCGTCATATGCAAAAACTGGCCGGTTTTATCGTGAATAGGCGCTATATTGTGCTTGGGGTCATGCTGTTCGTCATCATCGCCTGCGGTATCGCAATGCCGCGGGTAAACATTAACTCCGATATGACAAAATACCTGCCCGACGATTCATCAATGAAAGTCGGGCTTGACGTTATGACAGAGGAGTTCCCCGACGCGGAAACGACGCAGACCGTCCGCGTCATGTTCGATAACCTGGGCCCTGACGAAAAGGGGAGCGTCAAATCCGCGCTGGAAGCTATCCGTTATGTGGACAGTGTTGACTACGATGCTGCCAGTGAGGATTACAACAGGGAGAACCATACCCTTTATGTGATTCATACGGCGTATGATTACGGCTCCGATGAGGAAAAAGCGATTGAGACCGCCGTAAAGGACCGGTTTTCCGGTTATGCGATGACGCTCAAGAATGACGACGAAGGACTGACCGATATTATCTCCGTTTGGATCGTCGCGCTGGCGTTTGCCATCATGATGATCGTTCTGTTTACCATGTGCGCCTCATGGGCCGAACCGTTCCTTTTCCTGCTGGCCATCGGATGCGCCATTGTAATGAACATGGGCAGCAACATTTTCCTAGGCGAGGTATCCAATATCACATCATCGATCGCCGCCATATTGCAGATGGTCCTCTCGATGGACTATTCCATCATCCTCATGAACCGCTACCGTCAGGAATTGAAAACGGCCGACGACAAGACGGAAGCTATGAAGCGGGCCCTGAAAAATGCCTTTTCGTCCATTATGAGCAGCGCGTTTACAACGATTGTCGGCCTTTTGGCGCTTGTGTTTATGCGCTTCAAGATCGGGTTTGACATGGGCTTTGTCTTGGCGAAAGGCGTCGCGCTCAGTCTGTTTTGTATATTCACGGTTTTGCCCGGGTTGATCCTGTTTTTTGATAAGGCGATCAGGAAAACGGCAAAAAAGGAACTGCACATCCCGACGAAGGGACTGGCTTCAGCCAGCCGCCGTTTTCGCGGCGTTTTCACAGCGGGATTTATTCTGTTGTTTGTAGTCTCATTTATCATACAGGGATATACGGGAACCGCCTTTACGTTGGAGAGGAAAGATCCCATCGCCGGCATATTCACGCCTGTGAATACGATTGTACTGGTATACGGCAACACGGACGACAACGCTGTCACGGCAATCGCGGAAACACTGGAAGCCGATCCGCGCGTAAAGAGCGCGGCAAGCTACTCGACGACAATCGGCAAGGCTTACGCCGCCGGTGAACTTGCAGGGTTCATAGACGGTATGGGCATTGAAGCGGAACTGGACGCGACGCTTCTGAATATCCTCTACTACGACTATTTTAACAACGGAGAGACGCCCGCCGTCACCGCCGGCGACTTTATAAACTTTATCGCCGATGATGTAATAACAAACAGGACATTCTCTGATTATATGGATTCCGGCATCCAAGACAGTATTGACGGGATGAAGAAATTCGCCGATAAGAACGCGCTGACCGCCCCGATGAACGCCGATGATCTGTCCGCGTTCCTTGGGATCGACGCGGATGCCGTACGTCAGTTGCTTTATTATTATTCCATGCTGAACGGCGATAGCGGCGCTCTGTCCGTCCAAACATTCGTCGATTTTATTGCCGGCGATATATTGTCCGATGACAGTTTCAGAGACAGCTTTGACGCTGATTCCGCGAAGGCGCTGAAATCCGCCAAGACGCTTGTTGACGCGGTTGTATCCGGCAAAGCCTACTCCGCAAATGAAATGAGCGATTTACTGAGCGGATTGTCGGACAGAATGGACGCGAACACCATTGGCCTGATGTTCCTGTACCGGGCGAGCTTGCGGGACAGTGACCCGGATTGGACGCTTTCGATGGAGACGCTGTTTGACTACCTGTCTGACGAGGTAGCCAATGACCCGCGTTTTTCGTCCATGTTGGGAGACGGTTTCCGCGAGGACATCAGCGATTATAAAGCCAACTTAGAGGACGGGATCGCGCAGTTAAAGGGCGACAGGGTTTCGCGCCTGATACTCAGCACGACGTTACCGGGCGAGTCCGAGGAAACCTCCCTGTTTTTCAAAAATCTCACGGCGGACCTTTCCGATAACCTCACGGGTGAGTATTACCTCATAGGCAATTCGGCCATGAATTATGAGATGGAGAACAGTTTTGGCCGGGAAATGCTGGTTATCAGCCTGTTGACCGCGATCTCCATATTTATTGTCGTACTTTTAACCTTCCGCAACTTCGCCGTGCCGATAATCCTTGTTCTCATCGTTCAGTGCGGCGTGTACATAACCGGCATGGTGATCGGCTTGCAGGGATTCAGTATCTATTACCTCGCGCTGCTGGTCGTGCAGTCGATCTTAATGGGCGCCACGATAGATTACGGGATACTCTTTACTAACTATTACAGAGAGAAAAGAAAGACCATGAACTCCATGGACGCGCTCAAAGCCGCTTACGAGGGGTCGATCCACACAATCCTTACATCAGGGCTTATCATGATTTTGGTGACGGGCATCATGGGGTATCTCTTTGAAGACCCCATTATCGGGCAGATCTGCCGTACCATCTCTATCGGCACGCTTGCGGCATCGTCGCTGATCCTCTTTGTATTGCCCGGACTGCTTGCCACATTCGACAGAATCGTAGTAAAAAAAGAATGAAAGGCGCGGCGCCGGACCTCAAACGCCTTTCATCGCCTCGATTGTATGGAACAAAGCCCGCCCGGCCTCCGTGCCGTACTGTGCCACAACGCGTACAAGCGCGCTGCCCACAATAACGCCGTCGGCGGCGGCGGAAACCCGTTTTACCTGCTCCGGCGTTGAAATGCCGAAACCGACGGCGATCGGGACGCGGGCCGACTTTCGGAGTTCGGACACGATCGCCGGCAGATCGGCCGTGATTTCGTCGCGCACACCCGTAACGCCCATCGACGACACCAGATAAATAAATCCCTCCGCGTTCCGCGCTATCTCCGCGGCGCGCTTTTCCGAGGTGGGCGCGACCAATGTGACGATCTCAACGCCGTATTTCGCGGCGACGGTTTTGACCTCGCCCTGTTCCTCAAAGGGCAGGTCGGGAATAATGGCGCCGCTTATGCCGATCTCGGCGCAGCGGGCAAAGAAACGGTCATAGCCGTACACAAATACGGGGTTTAAGTAGGTCATAAACACCGCGGGGATGCGCATTCTGTCCTTTATAGAGGCCACCATCTCAAACACGCCGTCCAGCCTTGTCCCGGCGTTCAGGGCCCGGACGCTGGCCGCCTGTATGACCTCGCCCTCCGCGATCGGGTCGGAGAAGGGGATGCCGATTTCAATGAGGTCGGCGCCGGCCTCCTGCGCGGTCAGAATGTACTCCGCCGACGCCGCGAGGCCGGGATCGCCCGCCATGAGGTACGCGATAAACGCTTTTTTCCCTTCAAACGCTTCCCTGATCTTAATCACAAAGATCCTCCCCCCTGTATCTGGCGATGGCCGCCGCGTCCTTGTCGCCGCGCCCCGAGAGGCAGACGGCGATGTTTTGCCCCTTGCCCAGCTCTTTTGCCAGCCGTATCGCGTACGACACCGCGTGGGCCGATTCGATGGCCGGAATAATGCCTTCGGAACGTGACAGCCGCTCGAAAGCGTCCACCGCCTCATCGTCGGTGACCGGCACATATACCGCGCGCCCGGATTCGTGCAGATAGGCGTGTTCCGGGCCTATGCCGGGGTAATCCAGCCCGGCGGATATGGAGTAGACCGGCGCGATCTGCCCGAACTCATCCTGGCAGAACAGCGACTTCATGCCGTGAAAGACGCCGGGTGAACCTTTGGCGACCGTCGCCGCGTGCCGCTCCGTGTCAAGCCCCCGTCCCGCCGCCTCGCAGCCGATCAGGCGGACGGAGGCGTCGCCGATGAAGTCATAAAACGCGCCGATCGCGTTGGAACCGCCGCCGACGCAGGCCACCACCGCGTCCGGCAGACGCCCTTCCGCCTTGAGCATTTGGGCGCGTATCTCCCTGCCTATGACGCTTTGGAAATCCCGCACCATGGTGGGGAACGGGTGCGGCCCCATCACAGAGCCGAGGACATAGTGCGTATCCGAAACCCTGCGCGTCCATTCGCGCATGGTTTCGTTCACCGCGTCTTTCAGCGTCATCGTCCCCGACGTAACGGCGTGGACTTTCGCGCCCAAAAGGCGCATACGGTAGACGTTGAGCGCCTGCCGTTCGGTGTCCTCTTTGCCCATGAACACCTCGCACTCCAATCCGAGCAGCGCGGCGGCGGTGGCGGCGGCAACCCCGTGCTGTCCCGCGCCGGTCTCGGCGATCACGCGGGTCTTGCCCATCCGCTTTGCCAGAAGCGTCTGTCCGAGGACGTTGTTGATTTTATGCGAGCCTGTGTGGTTGAGGTCCTCGCGCTTGAGGTAGATGTTCGCGCCGCCGGCTTCCGCCGTCAGGTTTGCGGCGTAATACAGGAGTGAGGGCCGGCCCGCGTACTCCGCCAGCAGCCGGTTCAGCTCCGCCTGAAACGCCGCGTCGCGCTGGCAGGCGGCATAAGCCTCCTCCAGCTCATATAGCGCGCTCATCAGCGTTTCGGGAATATACCGCCCGCCGTATACGCCGAATCTTCCGTTTTCCATGTTGCGATCCTTCCTCTCCGGGTAAAACCCCGGTATTCATTGACACCGCGCGCCGGGAGTATTGGCATACGGTGTTTCAAACGCGGAAAATGCTTATACTATTCTAATCATTTAACCATGAAGGCCGTTGGCTTGTCGTTCCATATTTTCTATGACAATATCAGAGATTTCGCCCAACGAAGCACAATATTCAAGCACTTTCCACGGTGTGTTTGTATGAAAGTGAATTTTTATCAGTTCTTCATCCCCGCCGCGCCGCGTCTCAATATAACTCTTCCGCCCTGACCAGGCGCACGAACGCGTCTATTTTCGCGGCGTCCTTGACCCCGCCGGTTTCCACCCCGCCGGATACGTCCACGGCATACGGTTTCCGCTTGAGCGCCGCGCGCACGTTTCCCGCGTGCAGACCCCCGGCGAGGAAATACGGCCTGTCTGTCCCCTGGAGCAGCGTCCAGTCAAACGTCTCCCCGCCGCCGCCGCGCGGGCCGTCAAACAGGGCGTAATCCGCGCCGTCCGGCCAGATTGCGGCGGTCGTGACCGGTACGGCTTTGATGATGGGGACGTCCGCTCTGTCCCGCAGCCGCCGGATATACGCGCCGTCCTCGCCGCCGTGCAGTTGAATCCAATCAATAACGCCGTTCCGGCACAGCTCCGCGACGGTCTCTATGTCCTGTCCGGCAAACACGCCCACCGTTTTAATACGCCCGTCCAGCCTTTCTTTCAGCGCGGCGGCGGTCTCCGCGTCCACCCGCCGGCGGCTCGGGGCGAATACAAACCCGATATAGTCCGGCAGGGCGCGGTTGACCGCGTCAATATCCTCCCGGCGGCTCAGGCCGCAGATCTTGACCTTTGTCATGACACGCCCCGCAGCGCGGCCAGCGCCGCTTTTTTATCCGGAGCCCGCATAAGGGCCTCGCCCACCAGCACGGCGCTTATCCCGTTGCGGCGCAGGAGTTCCACATCCTCCGCCGTGCGGATGCCGCTCTCAGACACAAAGAGGATGCCGTCCGGCGCCAGTTTCCGCAAGCGTATGCTGTTGGCTGTGTCCACGTTGAATGTCTTCAGGTCCCGGTTGTTGACCCCGATCACCCGCGCCCCCGCTTTCAGCGCGGTTTTCATCTCCTCCCCGTCATGGGCTTCCACAAGGCAGGACAATCCCAGCCGGTCGGCCTCCGCGATATATCCGGCCAGCTGAACGGGCGTCAGGATAGCGCAGATCAGCAGCACGGCGTCGGCGCCGAGGCGGGCCGCCTGCTCGATCTGGAACGGGTCGATGATAAAATCCTTCCGCAGCAGGGGAATACGCACCGCCTCACGGATTTCCGCGAGAACCCTGTCGCTGCCAAGGAAAAACTCCGGCTCGGTCAGCACCGATATGGCGGCGGCCCCGGCGGCCTCGTATTCCCGGGCAATCTTCAGATAGGGGAACGCCTCGTCGATCACCCCTTTGGACGGCGACGCCTTTTTGACCTCGCAAATGAAGGCAGTGTCCGGCCGGCGGAGATTTTGCTCAAAGCGGAAGGGGACAGGCGCGCTATGCGCGATTTGGTCCGGCAGGCCGGTTTTTTTATCCCTTTCCACGCGCTCCTTCGCCGCCGCGACGATCCTGTCCAGAATGTTCATGCCGCGGCCTCGTTGGTAGCGTGTACAAATGCCTCCATCGTCCGCATCGCTTTCCCGCTGTCGATCAGTTCCCGCGCCAGGCGCACGCATTCGCGCATGGTAATGTCGTTTTTCCCCATATACAGGCAGCACGCGGTATTGAGCACCACCGTATCCCTTTTGGGGCTTTTTTCGCCCGAGAGTATCCGCCGGGCAATTTCGGCGTTCTCCAGGGGATCGCCTCCGGTCAGGTCGGAGACCGCGCAGCGCGTCAGGCCGAACTGTTCGGGTGTGATGAAATAACTGTTCAGGTTTCCGCCGGCCACCTCGCAGATGGTGGAGGTCCCCGTGAGCGAAATCTCATCCAGCCCGTCATGCCCGTGGACGACCATGGCGCGTTTGACGCCGAGGTTGCTCAATACGCTGGCCAACGGCTCCACAAGATTTTCATCGTATACGCCGAGCAATTGCAGATTTGCCCCCGCGGGATTGGCCAGAGGGCCTAAAATGTTGAAAATGGTGCGCGTTCCGAGCTGCCGCCGCACCGGCGCGACGTGTTTCATCGCCGAGTGGTATACCTGCGCCATCATAAAGCACATCCCGGTTTCCTCCAAAACCCGCTCGCTCTGTTCCGCGTTCAGCATGATGTTGGCGCCCAAAGCCTCCAGAAGGTCGGCGCTGCCGCATTTGCTTGATACGCTTCTGTTGCCGTGCTTGGCGACCGGGACCCCGCCCGCCGCGACGACAAAGGCCGAGATCGTGGAGATGTTAAAGGTATACAGTTCGTCACCGCCCGTGCCGACGATGTCCAGCACGTCGGTTTTCGGACGCAGCCTGAGGCACTTCTCCCGCATGACCTCGGCGCAGGCCGTGATCTCCTCAATGGTTTCGCCCTTTAGCCGCATGGCGGCCAGGAAAGCCCCCATCTGCGCTTCGGTGGCCTCGCCCTCCATCATTTGCAGCATGACCGCCCGCGTCGCTTCCAAAGACAGGTGCCGCCCTCCCAGTATATCGTGAATGGCCTTCTCAATCATTCCCGTCTCCTCCTATCCTCAAGAAATTCTCAATGATCCGTCCGCCGTTCGGCGTCAGAATGGATTCCGGATGAAACTGCAAGCCAAACACGTCGTGCTCCCGGTGTTTCACGCCCATGACCTCGCCGTCGCCGGTCTCGGCGATGACCAGCAGTTCGTCCGGAAGGGTGGCGCGGTCCGCCGCCAGCGAATGGTACCGCCCCGCCTCAAGCAGCGGCGGAAGCCCGCGGAAAAGGGGGTTCCCGTTGGCAATATGCACCATACTCGTTTTGCCGTGCGTCAGCGTTTTCGCGTACGTGATCACCGCGCCGTACACCTCGCAGATGGCCTGATGGCCGAGGCATATTCCCAGTATGGGGACTTTCCCGGCAAAATGCCCGATCATGTCCTCGCAAATTCCGGCGTCCTTCGGCCTTCCGGGGCCGGGGGAGATCATGATACGCGAGGGCCGCAGTTCCTCGATCTCCGCGATGTTGATACGGTCGTTATACGCCACTGCTATTTCGGGCGTGATCGCCCCGGCGAGCTGGACCAGATTGTAGGTAAAGCTGTCATAATTATCTAGTATCAATATCATTGCCTAAACCTCCCCGCTTCTTTGCAAGGCTTCCATGACGGCCTGCGCTTTGGCCCGCGTTTCCCGGTACTCTTTTTCAGGCGCACTGTCCGCCACGATGCCGGCCCCCGCCTGAACGGACACCTTTCCGCCCTTCAGCACCGCCATGCGGATACCGATGCACATATCCATGTTCCCGGCGAAATCGATATATCCGATCGCGCCGCCGTAGACGCCGCGCTTTGTGCCCTCGCAGGCGTCTATGATTTCACAGGCCCGTTTTTTGGGCGCGCCGGACAGGGTTCCGGCCGGAAGGGCTGCGGACAGAACGTCAATGGCGCCGCATCCCTCCTTTAGCCTCCCGGTGACACGGGAGGATATGTGGCTGACATGGGAAAATCTCTTGATTTGCCGGTATTCACGGACCTTAACGCTGCCGAACTCGCTGACCCGCCCTATATCGTTCCGGGCCAGATCCACCAGCATATCATGTTCGCTGAGTTCTTTGCCGTCGGTCAGCAGACATTCGATCAGGGAGGCGTCTTCCTCCTCCGTCTTTCCCCGGGGACAGGTCCCGGCGAGAGGGAAGGAGCTTATTTCCCCGTCGCGCAGGGCCACAAGAGTTTCGGGGGAGGAACAGGCGATTTCCGTGTCACCCAGCCGCATATACACCATATAAGGCGACGGGTTGATGGTG
>JAIRUE010000003.1 GCA_031254575.1 Oscillospiraceae bacterium
GATTGCCAGGGATATTGTAATCGTTGTTCATGTCCAAAACCTCCGTATTTTTAAGGATTTAGGAATATCAGCCGCGCCGCGCGTTTTCTGTTACTTAAAATTGGGTCTACTCAAATGGAACAGCGCGGCATCCGCACCGAGCGCGGCGACATGAACCGCGAAATTGAAATCACCAACAAGGAAATCAAACAACTGCGGGCACGTATCAACCATCTGAATAAATGGATTGCGGAAGAATCCGCGAACGCCAAACCGCCCACCCTTGCCGACGTTATTGACGAGATACTTTCACGGCAGGGGCAATCGGGATTGGCACGGCTCAAAAATGCCGCCGAAGTTTTCGCTTTTCTGCAACGCAACGAGATTTACAGCATGGAGGATTTAGAGAAAAAGGTCAGCACCATGCGCGGCAAATTCCATTCCGTAAGCGAGGATTTGAAAAAGGTAAATCGCCGGATTGACACGTTGAAAGAGCATATCAAGCACAGCGAGAATTACAAGGAACACCGAACGGTAAAACGGCAGTACGACAAGCTGTATTCCGAATACACAGCCGCCCGGAAAGAAACGGGATTCTTTGCGGAACGGAAAGCGCAAAAGGCGCTTGACGCCGCCAATAATTTTTACGATACGTTCAGCGCCGAATTGATTTTGTTTGACGCCGCCGAAAAATATCTGCGCGGCGTTTTGCAAGGACGGTTCGACCCGAAGAAACTGCCGCCGATTACAATGTGGCGGCAGGAACTCGGCACTAAAACTTCCGAAAAGAACGTGCTGAATCGGGAGTATACCTTGCTCAAAGAAGAAACAGCGAAAGTCGAGAAAATCAAGCGGAGCGTTATGGAAATCCTGCACAGCGATGAGCTGGTGCAAACAACAGAACGAACGACGAAGCGGCCATATGGAATGGAGTTGTAGATTGCGATGCGGCGGGTAAGCGATTGACCTACTCGCCGCCTTCTCCTATGCTATACCAACCGTCACCGTCATATGCAATAGGCAAAACCATCATAGCCAGCTTGTCGGTTTCCCGAATAACAGTCACGGACACGGTATCGCCGATGGTATTGTCGTCTGCTGATTCCCAGTCTGCCGTAAAGGCAAAGGGCGTCCAATAAACCGGCATATCGTGCGCGACGGTAATATCGCTTCCAAGAGCGGTAACAATGCCCTCGCTCAATGTAAGAAATGAGCCGAAATCCGCATAGTAATGCACATCTGTAAATGGCGCGTTATAGGATACGTCAATTCGCATACCCGGTGATGATGACATGACTGTCGTGTACGGGTTGGGAAATGCGTTTATAGAAATCCCAGACGGCGGCGCGGTTTCTTGCTGTCCTAATTTGTCAAAATATACGTCTTCAAGCCTTACACAATTCCAATAGTTTTCTTCATCTAATTCTAATGTAAAGCTCCTTGTTAAAATCAACCAACCGTCATATTCGTCTGTGCCTCTGTTTGTGTACAACCCAATATAGTAAATTTCCTGTACCGGCTTAACCGCAAAAGTAAATTCTGCCGATACTGAATCATCGGAAAAAGCGTGGAGGCTAAAGTCAATCATGTCGTATGCGGTTATCGCGTGATTGTCTGCGTCCGGCAATTGGAGAAGATAATTTCCATAAATTTCTTTTGCAAAGGTATGCGCCGCGAGTCCCGTGTCCGGCAGATAAAACCTTAAACCGTCAACAGCCCAATTATCAAGTTCATCATCTCCGTGCGCCGTATATATTGAATACAAAGACCTAAAGCCTTGTCTTGAACGGTATATGCCAAGATAAGGTTCCTCGATATAGTCAGTGCCATCCGTATACAGACAAAAGGTTTTAATTTCATTTGCAAGATGCAGGCGCACAACTAAATAATTATCGTCTATGGGCGCATCATGTATAGATTGCTTTCGTGTTTTTGCCGCGCCGGACAGTACGCTTAGTATAGTGTCTATCTCGCTTCTATCTCTTATCACCGCTTCGCCAATAGGGGCAAACTCATTATATTGGTTCATGGAAACAAACGATACATCGTCCGCATTTGGCAGTTCTATCTCAA
This sequence comes from Oscillospiraceae bacterium, assembly GCA_031254575.1. Classification (GTDB taxonomy): domain Bacteria; phylum Bacillota; class Clostridia; order Oscillospirales; family UBA929; genus UBA929. Next base: position 2,053 of record JAIRUE010000003.1, read on the forward strand.
CCCCGTTCGCACGGTTTACCGCGAACCCCACGCTTAACACGGCAACCAACGCCACAGCCACAACGATAATCACCCGCGACGACTTTTTGAATTTCAACACGTTTTTCACTCTCTCTTTTACGCCTTGTTCACCAAAAGCAAGCGGAAATGATAACTGTTTCCTGTTGCTTGAAAAGCCTAACAGCGCAGACGAATACTCACGCCGTATATCCTCGTTTGAATTACGTAAAACCGCTTCGTCGCAGGAGCTTTCCATATCGCGGAGCATGAGCGTATAAGCGACCCATACAAGCGGATTGAACCAATGCAGGGCAAGCGCGGCAAAAGCTATGAAGGACACGATATAATCACGCCGCTTGATATGTGTGCGTTCGTGTTCAATGATGTGGGCGGTCAGCGCGGTAACCATTCCCGTTGGGATATAAACGCGCGGACGGAGTAGACCAAGCACAAACGGCGAATCTATCCTGTCGGTTTCGTAAATAATGCCCTCTACGCGCACCGCAAGCGACACGCGCCGTTTCAGTCGGATATACCCGATAATGGCGTATAAAATCAAAATCGCTGCGCCAAACGGCCAAAGGTAGTTGCCGAGAATCAAATAGGCTTGATAGCCGAACAAATATGCCATAGCCTTTCCGTCGTCGTCGCGCGATAGATGCTCATAAGGCGTACCGACAAATGAATCGGGGTCAGCGTCAATAATCGCAGGATTTATCTGGACATACATATCGTCGCCCGGCGTTTGCAACGAATACAGCGCGGCTTCCGCAAAATTAAATTCTTGCCCCGGAAGGATTGCCTGTTGCTCTGAAATAGGTTTCGCGTTAAACGGAATCAAGCTGAACGCGCTCTCAGGCTTGAACGGGCATAACAAGTTAAACAGCACGACCGCCCATAACGCGTATGAGATAATCTTCGGGGCGCGGCGGAGCAATAATCGCGCAAGCAGTACGGCGGCGATGACAAAACTCGCCGTCAGGCTCATATTAAGAACGGTGAGAAAAATTCTGTCCATAATCACTCAACCTCCGTCGCGGCGTTTATCATTTTTTGTATTTCAGCCGCTTCTTCCGGCGTTAGCTTTTTCGTTTTCAGAAACGCCGTTATAAAACTCGGAAGCGAACCGTCAAACGCCCTGTCCACGATGGCGGTGCTCTCATAGCCCTGAACATCACCTTTCTTTACAATGGACGTAACAATCGCTTTATCGTTCCGTAAAATCCCGCGCTCACAAAGTTTTCGCAGAACCGTATAGGTAGTCGCGCGTTTCCATCCAAGCGCGTCCGCGCACAATTCCGTCAGCTTACGGGAATGGACAGGCTCATTTTCCCATACGACGAGCGCGAATCTGTATTCCGCTTCAAATAGCTTCAAGTCATTTGCCATTTCAACGCCCTCCATAGTCGATTACAATAAACTAATATCAGTTTAATCCAATCGACTGCGTATGTCAAGCGGAATTTTTTTGTGTTTGAAATAATTTTCTCAAACCCCTTGACGAAAGTGAAATCCCTGTAACTGCTGATACCAAAGGAAATAATACAGATACGATTTGCTACATTGGGGGAATATGCGGTTACAGCGCAGACAATGCCTCGGTCAGTAACTCCTACTGGTCCGCAGACAGCCAACAAACTTTACGCGGCAGTGAATTGTCAAACGATGAAAAAAAAGGCTTAGGCTATGGCATAGGGCAAGTCACAGCTCTTACCACCGAGCAAATGAAGCAGCAATCCTCATTCTCCGGCTGGGACTTTGCAAATGTTTGGGGCTTCAAGCCCGGCGTGAACGGCGGCTACCCGGTTTTGCGGGCCTTTCATGACTTCCCATCCTCATGGGCTGAGGAGCAGGTCAACCAAGCAATCGCGCTTAATCTCGTTCCACTATCCCTGCAAAATAAATACCAGCAAGCCACCACCCGCGCGGAGTTTTGCGCGCTCGCCGTCGCGCTGATTGAAAAGCTGACGGGCAAAGAAATCACAGAGCGGGAGAGCTTCACCGACACTAGTGACATAAACGTGCAGAAGATAGCCGGGCTGGGCATCGTCACCGGGCGCGGCGGCGGCGTCTTTGACCCCAACGGCGGCATTTCGCGGCAGGAGGCGGCGGTGATTCTGGAGAAGGCGGCGCGGAAAGGGCTGGGAAAGGAATTGCCCGCAGGGGAAATCACTTTTAAGGATCTCGGCGGTTCCTACGCTGTGGACGCGATCAAAAAGATGCGCGGGGTATCCCCCGGCATCATGAGCGGCAAGAGCGCGGATACCTTTGACCCGGACGGGAAATTCACCCGCGAGGAGAGCATTTCGACGATGCTCAAGCTGTGGGACTGGTACGGCAAACCGTAGGAAGCCGCCGGCCGGCAAAGGGTTTTTCACGGCAATCCCAAACGGCCAGTCTTTGTAAAAATCCCTTGTATTTTGCCGGAAACCCTGCTAAGATAGATCCGGAAACAAAACAGCGGCGGCCAGGGGAGCGCCTTCGCGGGGTTGCCGCAGGTCAGCATCGGCGCGCCCTGTCAGCGTGGCAGGCGTATAGGGCAATCTATTTTGCAGGGAGATAACTCATGAGGGTATGGATTTAAATATCCAATACTGTGTGGAATCGTTTCTACCGTAATCATTGACATACTGTTCCTTCTTGCCCACCGGCTCATTCCGTCCGAACTCAACGACAATACCTGGCTATTTGTTGACAGCGCGATAAGAATTGTATTCACAGTGCCGTGTCTTTTGCTTTTGGGATTGATTATCCAAAGCAACGGGTTCAAATTCGCATTCGTGGCAAAAGGCTTTGCCAAAGGAATACTCGCCTGCTCTGCCATTTTCCTTTTTATGTTGACAATGGTTTTGAAATTTACAATGATAGCGGAGATAAACACCGCATTTATTCCTAAAATTCCATCAATATTAACACAGCAAATCACGACTGGCCTATTTGAGGAGTCCCACTTCAGAGGGTTGCTGATCACTGCAATGCTGATTAAATGGAGCGATACTGCAAAACGCCGGGTCGCGGTTGTCCTTTTGTCCGGTATTGTGTTTGGTGCGGCTCATTTGACGGGGCTTTTGAACGGTAATGATGTAAACACAGTCCTGATAAATGCTTTGGGTACGGGACTGATTGGAATAGGATACGCCGCTGTGTATTTGTATTCGGGAAACCTGTTGAGTTGCATGTTCATTCACGCAGTTTACGATATAGCGGCGCATATGTCGGGCGGTTTGATTGCCGCGGTTTGGGGTGGAACGCTGTATAATATTCTGCATATGGCTCAACCGGTTTTGCTCTATGCTGTAATTCCGCTGTTCGCTGTTTTAATAAGTGTTAAGTTAAAACCGTTTGGAACGGGTTTACGGCAGATTAGCTGATAAGCAGACCTCAATTGCTGCTAAAGTGCGCATCGTCAGCGAGCACGGCGGCAACGCCTAAGCCAATTTTTAACATGTATAAACAGACCCCTCCGACAAATAGTAAGCTAAGCGCTTTCTATTTCAGGAGGGGTCACTGATGTCAAACGGCACATTTATCGGTATCGGGCGCAACCCGGACGGCGTGGATCTCCCGTTGGGCCTTGGGATGCGTCTCGCTCAGGAACCGCGCGCGATGGAGACGTTCGGCGCGCTCGACGAGGCGCAGAGGAACCGCGTCGTGGACTATATCCAGGCCGCCGTCACCGGCGGAGACGCCAAAGACCGTATTGAAACGGCTGTCTGCTCCCTGCGCGACGGGCACTTGCCGGCATGAAAAAGGCGTCGCTCTATGCCGCCCAGTTCGCGCTGGGCGGACTGACATACTGCGGCTTTGAGGTCGTTTACCGCGGGTATACGCACCGCTCGATGCTCGCGGCGGGAGGGCTTTGCTTTGTGCTGCTCTGTCTGCTGGCGCGGTCGCATATCGGGCTTTTCAGCGGCGCGCTTGCCGGAGGGCTTGTGATCACGGCGGTGGAATTCGTCGCGGGCGCGATCGTCAACCTGTGGCTGGGGCTGGGCGTGTGGGATTATTCCCACAGGCCGTTCAACCTGCTGGGTCAGGTCTGTCTGCGCTTTTCGCTGATATGGTGTCTGCTGAGCGGGCTGGTCATCCTCTTTGCCCGGATCATCCGGGGCGCGGCGCTGCTTTATTGGGAACGGGCGGTAAAACGCGCCGTTTCCGCGCAAAGAAGCCCCGTTTCCTCACAAACGGGGCGAAAGCGCATATGATGCGGATAGAAAAGGGGGAATGGAACCATGCCGAAAATAGCCGTTTTCGCGGGGCACGGCGGGGCGGATTACGGGGCGGTCTCCGGCAGCCTGCGGGAGAAAGACTTCAATCTGGCAATTTCCAACGCGGTGTCGTCCCTGCTGCGGGGGATGGGATATGAGGTCATCAACAACCGCACGACCGATACGGACAGGAACATCAGCCGGGACGCGGCTCTGGCCAACAATCAGAACGCGGACGCGCTGGTCGAGATACATATGAACAGCAACGAAGGCACTCCCGGTACCGGCTCCGAGGCGTTTTACAGCGTAAAAGACACCGGTCAGGGGCGCGCCCTTGCCGAGGCCATCCTCGCCAATTTGGAGGGATTGGGGTTTGTCAACCGGGGGGCCCGCGTCCACCTCAACGCGTCCGGGCAGGACACTTTCGGCATCCTGCGGCTTACCGATATGCCCGCCGTACTGCTTGAAACGGCGTTTATCAACAATCCGCAGGACATACAAAGGCTCAATATACAGGCGGTCGCCCAAGCGATCGCCAACGCCGTGGCGCGCGTATTCCCGGTCACGGCCCCGCCCGTCACACCGCCGCAGGGCGGGAACGCGGTCATCCGCAGTATCCAAAGCACGCTCAATTCCCGTTACGGTTTCAATCTGGCGGCGGACGGCGCGGCCGGGCCGCTGACGCGGGCCGCGCTGGTCAGGGGGCTGCAAACGGAACTGAACCGGCAATTCGGGCGCAATCTCGCCACAGACGGCGTTTTCGGCCCGCTCACCCGCGCCGCGACAGTGAACGTGCGTCCCGGCGCGCGCGGAAACATGACCTATATCATCCAGGCCGCCCTGTTTATCCGCGGATTCACCGACGTGATCCCCGACGGGGTCTTCGGCCCCGTCACCGAGCGGGCCGTGCGCCAGTTTCAGGGCGCGAGCGGCCTCACGGCGGACGGTATCGCAGGGCCTAACACACAGAACGCGCTGTTCCGGTGGTGACGCGGCGCTATTCGGCGACCGCCTCCGGCGCCGCTTCCGCCCCCCCGGTCTCCCCGCCTCCGGAGGAAACCGTACCGGTTCCGGCTTCCGGCGCTATGGCTTCCGCCGCCGCCGGAGCCGGAGCGGTCGCCGCCGCCATAGCGTCGGCCAGCGCCAGCATCTTCGCCTCAAGCGCGGCGGGAGAAAGCGCCCCGGGCAATCTTGGGCCGTTATCGTCCCGGAAATACGCGTCGCGCAGATAGCCTTTTTCGCGCTTTTTGCGCTCGGCCATTTTCCGGTACAGGTCGGCCTTAATTTCCTTTACGCGAAACTCCTGCCGCTGTTTTTCGGCGCGTTTTTGCTTCGCGCGCAGGCCGTCCTCCTTATTCAGATCGGCGATTTTGCGCTGGGCGCGCCGGATGAGCTTGTTAAGCCGCTTGATGGCGGCGAGGGCTTTCCTGAGCGTCGCCGGATTGCCGCCCATCATTTCCATGCGCCACTCGCCAAGGCTTTGATACGCCTCCGACAGAATCATGCGCACCTCATCCTGCTTGTTGGCGTTGACCAGCCTCTGCGTCAGGCGGCCCGAATTGTCTATGGGGCCGGGTTTGCCCTTCACCGCGCCGCCGTCTTTGGCCTTGGCCGCTTCAAACGGCTTCTTGCCCAAATCCCACGGGTTTGCGGCGGGTTCGTCCTCCTTTGTCTGGCCGGTCCAAAACGCATCCTCGCCGGACAGGTCGAGCATGGCGGCCATGTCCATAAGCAGGTCGTTTACGTCCTGTTCTTTCCGCGCAAGCCCCGAGCAATCGGACTCCGCCTTCCGGGGTTTCCTATTTTCGTTTACGGCGGCTGCCGCCGCCGGCTTTACGGTAGTCGCGTTTACAATCATGCCGCCCGCATCCTTTCGACCGTTCCCTCCCATCCGTGGGAGGGGATTTTCCAAATATTATATCGAACAAAACCGTGGAAGATTAAGCGTTATGACAAAATCCTACCGGTTCAGCGTATATTCTTTCGGGTCATTGGCCATATCCTCCCGGAGGCGAAACCAAATATCCAGTATATCCCGCGCGATGGGCGCGACAGTCGAGCCCGCGCCGCCTTTTTCCACCACCAGCGCGACGGCGATCTGCGGGTCGTCATACGGCGCGTAGCAGACAAACACGCCGTTGTTGGGCTTGTCATTCACCTGCGCCGAGCCGGTCTTGCCCGCGACGGGGACGGGATAATCGCGGAAAATGCTGTACGCCGTGCCGCCCTGCCGCGTCACCGCCAGCATTCCCTCCTGCAGCGCCCGGATATTCTGCGGCGCCATATTCAGCTCATGGAGCGGTTCGGGCTGCGAGACATAATACTCGTAACTGGAGTCGAAACTGACGACTTCTTTGAGCAGGTGCGCCTTATACAGCGTCCCTCCGTTGGCAATGGCGGCGACATAGTTGGCGAGCTGCATCAGCGTGACCTGGCTGCTGTCCTGCCCGATGGCGGCGGACAGGGTATTGCCGGGATACCACGGGATACCCAGGGCTTCGGCGGCCTCCGGCCCCGCGACCCAGCCCATCCGGGTCCTGCCGGGGTCTTCCAGCTCCACGCCGGTGGGCAGTCCCAGCCCGAAGAGGTGCGCCCAGTTTACGATCTGCTCGATACCGGTCCGGCGGCCCACATCAAAAAAGTAGTAGTTGCAGGACACCTTGAGGGCGTCGGCCGTATGGACACGGCCGTGCGTGCCGGGGTAGATGTTGCAGCGGGGCTGCGGAAAGGCGTAATGTGTGTAGATGCCCTCGTCATAGATCCTCGTGTCGGGTGTGACCGTCCCGCTTTCCAGAGCGGCCGCCGCCGTGACCATCTTAAAGGTGGAACCGGGCGCGTAGGTGCCCATGACGGCGCGGTTAAATAGCGGCTTTAAGGGGTCCGTGCTCAGTTCCGCGTAATCGCGCAAAAAGGTCTGGGGGTTATACGTCGGGTAATTGGCGGCGGCCAGCACCTCGCCGGAATGCACGTCTATAATAACTGCCGCCGCCGCTTCGGCCTCCAATCCCCTGAGTTCCGCACCGGTGGCGTTCAGCATGGCCACGCTTCCGGCCAGTTTCCGCTCCAGCTCCTCCTGCAGGCGTATGTCGACCGTCAGAAATATGTTCTGCCCCGCCTGCGGCGGGTGGGTGTATGTCACGCCGACGATGTGCCCCTGACGGTCCGTCTCCACCCTGCGCTCCCCTGCAATGCCGTGCAGCCACTCCTCAAACGCCTTCTCAACGCCCTCCACGCCGACAAGCTCGTCGTCCTTATACCCCATCTTCTGATACGCCTGCGCGTCCTGGATCGGCCCGACGCGCCCGAGGATGTGCCCGGCGGCGGCCGTGCTGTATTCCCTCGCCGTCACGGGAACGACGTCAACGCCGGGCCAGCGGTTTTCCGCGACGCGGGAAACCATCTCCATCGAAACGTCGGCGGCAAATGTATACGCGGGCACGTACATATACGGCTTGACGACCCGGCCGCCGGCGTCCCGCTCGACGATCGCGGCCTGATAGCGGAGATCCAGCTCATACAGCACGCCCGCCGCGAGCCGGGCCTCATAGACCGATATGAGCAATCCGCCGATCCCCGCGATGTCCCCCGTCATCCCGTACTCGTCAAAAAGCCTGTCCATCAGCCCGGCCGCGGTCATGCCCTCCGGCCAGCCTTTCTTTTCAAGGTAATGCGCGAGGTATTTCTCCTGCGCCGGCGTCATTTCAGTGTATTCAAACGGCGGCGGCGTCACCGGCAGCAGGCTGTCGGTATATGCCGCGCCGCAAGCTCCGGCGGCGCGGATGAGCGCAAGGACGGCCGAGACCGTCCCGGCGTCCGGTTTCCCCGCGTACATGCGGGAGGGTTCGATCGTGATGTCGTTGGCCAGCTTGTTAGTCACCAGCGGGCGTCCGTAACGGTCATAAATCTCGCCGCGCGCGGCGGGCATGGTGATGACGCGGGCGTAAGTCCGTTCGTTGGCCGCCTGCGTGTAGACGTCGGCGTGAATAAACTGCATCCCCAACAGGCGGCCCCCCATCAGGAAGACGAGCGCGGCGGTCAGCAGTCCCATAGCGATCAGCCGCACCGTCAGTTTTGTCTTTTCCACCTTTTACTCCCCCACAAATATCCCGGCGACGCCCCGGAAAGCCGGATACACCAGCGGCACGCACAGGACGCCGCCCAATATTTCCGGCAATCCGACGGCAACGATCGCGCCCCAAGGGGCGCGTCCCGCCGCCACCTGAAAAAACAGGGCATAACCGGCCCCGATGACGCAGAGGGAAGCGGCGGACAGCAAAAGCGCGGACCAAAACGTCCTTTGCAGGTATTTCCCGCACAAAAACCCCGTCAAAGCCCCCGCGGCCATCGTCGTCAGCGTGAAATACGCCTCCACGCCCGGCGTCAGCGCGTCGCACAGCAGCCCGCAGGCAAATCCCGCCGCCGCGCCGCCCGGCACACCGGAGAACACCGCCGCCGAAACCGACGCCGCCACCGAAACCATCGGATTCGGGACGCCGGACAGGCGCGGGAACACCATAGTCTGCAATATCACCGACATCAGCAGCAGCACGGAAAAACAGACCCAGCGGAACAGCGCCATACGGGTGTGCAGCATTGCCCCTACTCCTTATTGATAAACTCCAGCACCACAAACACCTGCGCCAGCGTATCGGGCGGAACCATGGGGATGAGCTCGGCGTATTCCGTCTGTCCCGACAGATCGACCTGCACGCCCGCCACCGTGCCGATCGGAAGCCCGGGCGGATACACGCCGCCCAATCCCGACGTCAGGACCAGATCGCCGTGGAGAATGTCGGAACCCAGAGGCAGAAGGCTCAGCCTGAGCCGTCCCTCCCGCATCAGATTCCATTCGCCCTCGGCGATCGCGGTCTGCCCGGTGCGGCTCACCCGCGCGCCCGCCGACATCCCCGTGTCCACGACGGTGTATACGGTCGCCCAGCCGGAACCGGTTTGCGCCACGATGCCGACCAGGTGCATCTGTGACGATATGACGCACTGCCCGACCTCGATGCCCGCCTCGCTCCCCTTGCTCAGCGTCAGCGTCCGCGCCCATTCCGACGTGTCGCGGCTGATAACGCCGGCCATTTCAACCACAAACCCCCGCTCCCGCGGCTGCAGCTCCAGCAGCTCCCGCAACAGGGCGTTTTCCTCCATAATCTCGTCGATCGAGCGCCGCTCTTCCTCCATATTGGCCACATACACGCGTATGCGCTCGTATTCGGCGAACAGCTCGTTGTATTTCGTCAGGGCGTCCGACAGGCCCCCGAAATAATCGGCGGCGGAACCCACCAGCGCGTGCAACGGGCGGAAGACGGTGTTGATCGCGCTTGAAACAGGCGAAACGCGCCCTTTTGTAAAGAAGGAACTCACCGCGAGCGACAGCACCAGCAGTATGACCGCCGCGGCGACGGCCGCCCCCCTGTGTTTTGCGAGAAACCTCAAAGCAAATCAATCCCAAACGTCTCCAGCATTTTTGAAAGCCGACATACCGGCAGCCCCATCACATTGTGGAAGTCGCCCTCCACACGCTCGACCAGCAGCGCGCCTTTCCCCTGAATCCCGTAAGCGCCCGCCTTGTCCATCGGCTCCCCGGTCGCGATGTACGCGCGTATCTGCCTGTCCGTCAGCGCGCGCATTTTCACCTCTGCCGCCTCGGTCTGCGTCAGCGCGCGGCCGTCCCGCAGGACGGTCACGCCGGTCAGGACGGTATGCGTCCGCCCGGCCAGCGTCCTGAGCATGGAAAAGGCTTCCCCCTCATCTCTGGGTTTGCCCAAAACGGCTCCGCCGCATACCACCAGCGTATCGGCGGCAATAATCACCGTGCCCGCCGGATGGCGCGGGGCAACGGCTTCCGCCTTGCGCCCGGACAGGATAGCGGCGGTTTCCCCCGACGCCCCCGCGGCGCTCTCGTCTATATCCGGCGGATCGACCTCGCAATCCAGCCCGATACGCCTCATCAGTTCGGCGCGGCGCGGCGACGCCGACGCCAATACGATTTTCACTTTCTTCCACCCCTGCGCTTTCTGTTTTCCTCCCTCAGATAAAATCCGGTGGTGAAAACATGCGGCTCATAGGGCTCCTTCTCGGCAAAGGCGTTTGCGATCTGGACGCATTCCCGCGCGTTCTCGGTCGTGAAGTCCAGCCGGGCCGCCCAAAGACCTATGTACCGCCACTGCGCCCGGCTGGGCAGCATCCACAGCTTCTGGGCGTGGTAGACCGCCGTGCAGTGCCCGCTTTCACGCGCGAGCGGCAGCAGGCTGCCCTGTCCGTCCGAGAGCTCGCACTTGTTGTCGCAGGCGCACAGGCCGTTTTTCCGGCGGAATAGGCACTGGCGCGCAAGCAGGAGAGGCAGCCGTCCGTATACGATCATCTCCGTGTCGCAGATATGATTCATAGCCTGTATCTCCGAAAGCGGCAGCCACGGCGCGAGCGTGGCGGAGACGGCGCCGGCCGCCTTGACCGCTTTCAGCGTCTGGGTGGACGGGACGCTCCAGTCGGCCCTTGGCGTAAAGCCCTGCCGCAGCGCCAAAACAGCCTGGCCCGGATTCCATGTGAGCGCCTCCCGGAATCCGGCGTCGTGCAGCCTTTTCAGGCGCGCGTTGATCTCCGTGCGGTCGTCCTCGGTCACCACGCGCGGCAGAACGGCGACCGGCACCGTTTCGCTCCGTACCAGCCATTCCGCCTTGGAAGGATCGCCGGAGGCTTCGTCGAGCGGGATATACAGCCGTTCGGGCGGAAGGCGCAGCAGTTCCGGCGTCACTTGCGACATCCTGGATACCTTGACGGTGATAAGCGGTTTATCCGCGCGCGGCAGGAAGCGGGGCCCGGGGTCAAACTTGCCCGGTTCGCGCTCCGGCAGCGCCAGACGCACCGCCGTCAGCTTATCGAGCACCGCTATGCGCAGGGTGGCGGCCTGGCCCCGCGTCAGGCTCAGGCCCGGCTCGATTTTGGTGCGGGCGTCCTTACAGGTGTAAATACCGGAGACGTCACGCCAGACGGCGTTGAGTTCCTCCTCCGCGCCGGGTACGCCTCCCTGCCCCGGAACGGCGCCCTCCGCGTAGAGGGTATGCCCTTTGTAATCGTCAACGGCCAGGCGCGCCGGTTCGTCCGCCGCGACCAGCGCGAAAAACCGGACCGGCACGCAAGGGCGCTCCGCGCGCTCCGCCGCGCTTTTGCGCTCCGCCTCCCAAAAACGCTCGTCTTTGGGCTTGTCCTCTCCCCCATAAATATCGCCCGCGCCGGAAAACGGCGCGTCGGTGGGCGTGTCGCGCCCCAGCGCGGCAAAGGCGTCGTCCAGTTCTCTCCCGTCGATCATAAACTCGTCCGCGGCGGCGCGGGCAATCCTTGTAAACAGCCCCGCCGCCTCGGGCGACGGGCCGGGCGGCACGATCAGGGCCGTCAGGCCCGAAAGTTCCCGCATATGTTTCAAAAGACACAGGTCACGGGTCTTCAGCAGAGGGGCGACGGCGTCGCCGGGATACGCCAGCGGCATTTTACGGCAGCTTTGGGCGCATTCATAGGGGCCGTGTTCCTTATCCAGCAGGCAGAGGTTGGGATCGCCCGCCGGACAGAGCGGCGCCAGCGCCCAAAACAAAAGAGGAAGCGCGGAAGCGGCCGCAAGAGCCCGCAGCGCGGAACCCTGCAAAAACGGGGACGCCACAGCCCGCGCACAGCCGCGCGAAGCGGCGTATCCGATGTCCTCCGCGGTATGGCAGGGCGCGCCCCATATCAGCTCGCATTCCGGCGCGACCGAGGCCGCCATATACAGCAGCCCGGGTTCCCCAACCATAACGGCGTTCAGCCCGAGAGCATAGAGCCGGCGCAGGCCCTCGGCCCGGCGGTTGAGCCCGGCGTCGCCGCAGGCGCGGGTGAGGTCCAGGACCGTTGTGATCCCACGGGCGCGGGCGTAAGGAAAAAAACCGCTCAGCGACTCCGTCGGTATGGAGGGCGCCAGCAGGATCCCGTTCGCGCCGTTTTGCACCGCGGAAACCGCGCAGTCATAGGACGCCGCGCACACCACCAGCTCCATGCCGTATCTCCCCCCGCCTGTGTTACGCCTGTTTTTTGATCCTGCTCAGTTCCCTGCGCGTCTCAGCCAGCTCAGACTTGAGCTTCTGCGTCTCGTCGAGGTATGATTTCACCTGCAGGCGCAAATGGTCGGCCGAGTCCAGCGCTTTGCGCGCGCGGTCGGCGGAATTGAGCGCGGCCAGAACGGCGGCGTCGCTCAGGGACAGGTGAGACTCCGACATGACGGTTTGTATATCCTTGTCCACTTCGGCGGCCACGCCGCGCACATACGATTCCGCCTCTTCGGAGACAAGGGTAAAATCGTGTCCCGCCACCGTGACCGCAATTTTGTTTTTCATTCGTCCACACTCCACCACTTTGGCATTTTTCAGCTGATTCCGCAAAGACTTGACCTTACTCCGACTATTTAGTAGAATTGTACCACAAATTAAAGCCAATAGCAACGGCGAAATGGGGAATCTTCATGCAAACGCGCCGATTGCCGCGAGTCCTTGCCATCCATGATCTCTGTGTCTTCGGGCGGTGCTCCCTGTCCGTTATCTCCCCCCTGCTTTCGGCGCGGGGGGTGCAGTGCTGCCCGCTGCCGACCGCGCTGCTCTCCGCGCCGGCCAACTACGAGGGCTGTACGCTGCTGGGACTGACCGGGGAGATGCCGCGCGTCCTCCGCCATCTGCGCTCGCTGGGGACGCGCTTTGACGCCGTATACAGCGGCTTTCTGGCGGATGGGGAACAGGCGCACGCCGTGGAAGAGGCGTTTGCCGCGTTCCCGGACGCGCTGCGCGTCGTGGACCCCGTGCTGGGCGACAACGGAAAACTGTACCGCACGACCGGCGCGCCGACCGTGGACGCCGTGCGCCGCCTTGCCGCGCAGGCGCATATCATCACGCCCAACGTCACCGAAGCGGCGGTACTTTTGGGAAAGGACGCCGGCAGCGCCCCCGCCGGGGAAGCGGACGCGAAAGCCTGGCTGAACGCCCTCACGGCGGATACGCCGCGCTCCGCCGTCCTGACCGGCCTGACGTCAGAGAAACGCGGGGAAGCCGTTGTCGGATGGGCCAAAAAAGGCGCGTCGGGGCTGATCCGCCACCAAAGAACCGCCGTGGATTATCCCGGCGCGGGCGACCTGTTTACGTCCCGCCTGCTCGCCGAGATGCTCTACGGCGCGCCGCTCTCCGCCGCGGTGAAAACCGCCGCCCTGTTTGTGCGGGACTGCGCCGCCTTTACCGCCGGGCGCGGCGCCGACCCAAAGGAGGGACTGCTGTTCGAGGGGGTTTTGAGAACATGAGACGCGTTCCGTCTGCGGCGCGTTTTCTATGTCTGGCGCTCCTGTTCGCCGGACTGACCGGCTGCGCAGGCGTTAGCGGAGGGGAACTGCCGGACGGCGCGGGAACGGGTTATCACCGGTACAGCACCGGTTTTACCGATCTGTTCGACACGGTGACCCTTATTATCGGCTACGCCGGAAGCCAGGATGAATTCGACCGGTACGCGGCCGTCATATACGAGCGGATGGGGGCCCTGCACCGCCTGTTTGATATTTACCACGAGTACGGGGGGCTGAACAATCTCCGTACCGTCAACGACAACGCCGGCATTGCGCCCGTGGCGGTGGACGGGGAGCTTATCGACCTGCTGCTGCTCGCCCGGGAGGGATACGAGCTGTCCGGCGGCGCGGTCAATCCGGCGCTGGGGCCTGTGCTCCGGATCTGGCACGGCTACCGACAGGAGGGTATTGCCGATGAGGAAAACGCCGCGCTGCCGCCGATGGACGAGCTGAGAAAAGCCGCAAAATATACGGATATGGACGACGTGGTGATCGACAAAACAACCGGCACGGTTTTTTTGAAAAAAGCAGGGATGTCGCTTGACGTGGGCGCGGTCGCCAAAGCGTACGCGGCGGGACTGGCTGCCCAGGCCGCCGTGGAGGCGGGAATGCGCTCCGTCCTGATCAGCGCGGGCGGCAACATCGTCTCGCTGGGTAAGCCCCTGGACGGCTCCCGTGACCGCTGGAGCATCGGCATCCAGGACCCAGACACGGCGGCGGACGGCTTCCAAAATACTGTCGATACTGTATTCATTGCCGGCACGGCCATCTCCTGCAGCGGGGGATACCAGCGTTTCTACACGGTGGACGGGCAGGCGTACCACCACATCATCGACCCGGACACCCTTATGCCCGCCGTCCGCTATAAGCAGGTGACGGTCATCCACCAAAACCCCGGGCTGGCGGACATCCTGTCCACCGCGCTGTTTATCCTGCCGGTTGAGGAAGGATTGGCCTTGGCCGAAAAATGCGGCGCCGACGCGCTGTGGATCGATTCGGAAGGTCTGTGGCGGGCCACGGACGGGTATATAGAAATATCCCAAACGCTGAGCGGCGCTTCCGCCTTTTAGCGGCGCGGTCGGCGTACCGGACAGCAAAACAAGGGAACGCTCAAAACCTCTACGGTTCTAAGCGTTCCGTGGAGCTACCGGAGAGACTCGAACTCTCGACCTGCTGATTACGAATCAGCTGCTCTACCGGCTGAGCTACGGTAGCGGGCGCGGTTTGACAGCCGCTTTTGCAGTATAGCACGGCGGGAGCGGGTTGTCAAGCGCGCCGGAGGGCGTCTTGTACATTGGGAGCGAAAACGGCCGCCGGGAAATATTTAACATTGCCAGCGCGGTTAAGATGTGGTAGAATCACGTATGTTTAGCAATTCAACACGGCAAGGGGCCCGGTGATGGGGAAAATCATCGCGATCGTCAACCAGAAGGGCGGCGTGGGCAAGACGACGACCTGTGTCAATGCGGCGTACGCCCTGTCGGAAGCGGGGCGGCGCGTCCTGTTATGCGATTTCGACCCGCAGGGCAACGCCACGTCGGGCACAGGGCTTTCCAAAAACACGGCGCCGGGCTCGTATGACGCCGTGATCCGGCTGGAGGAACCCGCCTCGGCGGTACATAAGACGCCTTACTGCGACGTCATGCCGGCGGGCATATCGCTGTCGGGCGCGGAAATCGAGATGATGGGCCTTCCGCGGCGCGAACACCGTCTGCGCGCCGTTCTGGAGGCGCTGACGGAGCGCTATGACTTTATCCTCGTTGACTGTCCCCCCTCGCTCGGCCTGCTGACGCTCAACGGCCTGTGCGCCGCCGATTCGTTTCTTGTGCCGGTGCAGTGCGAGTATTACGCCCTGGAGGGACTGAGCGACCTGCTCCACACCGTCCGCGCCGTACGGCAGGGCGGCCTCAACGCGGAGCTGGAACTGGAGGGCGTGTTGCTGACTATGTTCGACGCGCGCACCAATCTGTCTTTGCAGGTGGCGGAGGAGGTAAAGCGCCATTTCCCGGGAAAGGTATATAAAACCGTCGTGCCGCGCAACGTCCGCCTGAGCGAGGCCCCCAGCCACGGGATGCCGGTGCAGAGATACGACCCGGCGTCGCGCGGCGCCGACAGTTACGACGCGCTGGCAAGAGAAATTATAGAACGCAACCGGAAATGACGATAGACGATATAAGGTTTGCGTGGTATACTATGCGGGACATACGGTATGCGGAGGGGAACCTATGAAGAATTCGGGCCTGGGGCGCGGCCTCGGCGCGCTGTTGGGCGACGCGGCGATCCGCCCGCCCGAGAACGGCACGGTGGGACTGCGCGTCTCCGAAGTCGAGCCAAACTCCGCGCAGCCGCGCAAGGCGTTTGACGAGATCGCCCTGGCGGAACTGGCCGAGTCGATCCGGCAGCACGGGGTATTGACGCCGTTGCTGGTGCGCCGGACGCCTTCGGGGGCTTACCAGATCATCGCCGGGGAGCGGCGCTGGCGCGCGGCCCGCCTGGCCGGCCTGACGACCGTCCCCGCCATCGTACACGACGCCGACGACCGGCGCGCGACCGAGCTGGCGCTGATCGAAAACCTCCAGCGCGAGGACCTCAACCCCGTTGAGATCGCCGAGGGGTACCGTACGCTGGCCGGCGAATACGGCCTGACGCAGGAGGAGATCTCCGAGCGGGTGGGGCGCAGCCGCCCCGCCGTCGCCAACGCTATGCGCCTGCTTTCGCTGCCGAAGCCCGTTTTGGATATGGTGCGCGGCGGACGCCTGTCCGAGGGGCAGGCCCGTTCCCTGCTTCCGCTCCCGGGGCGGAAGGCGGTGGAAAAGGCCGCGCTGCAAATGGCCGACGGCGGGCTGACGGTGCGCCAGGGCGAGGCGCTGGTCAAGAAACTGCTCGCGGAACCCAAAGCGGCGAAACCCAAACCCCTGCGGCACGTCGGGGACTATGAGCGCGGCCTTTCGGAGCGCTGGGGGCGCAAGGTCACGGTATCCGGCGGCGTGAAAAAGGGCAGGATTGAATTTGAATACTACGACGCGAAGGATCTGGAAGAGCTGGTAAACAGGCTGCTGAACTTCTGATCGATTCGTGAAATACACTCACAGGAGGCCGAGCGCCATGCTGGATATAGCCTTTATCCGCGAAAACCCCGCCGTCGTCAAGAAAGCCGCCGCCGACAAACAGATGCCGGCGCATATAGACCGTCTGCTGGCGCTGGACGAGGAACTGCGGGAGGGCGGCAAAAAAGCCGAGGTTTTGCGGGCCGAACGCAACAAGCTGTCCAGGGAGATCCCCTCGCTGAAAGGCGGCGAGCGGGACGCCCTTGTGGAGCGTGTGCGGCAGATCAAGGAGGAGCTGGCCGGAATTGAGGCCGGTTTTTCTAAAAAACAGGCCGAGTTTGACAATCTGATGCTGCGCGTCCCCTCCGTTCCGGCCCCCGAGGTGCCTATCGGCGCGGGCGAGGAGGACAACGTGGAACTGCGCCGGGTGGGGGAGCCGCGGTCGTTCAGCTTTACCCCGCGCGACCATGTGGATTTGTGTGAGATGCACGGGCTTGTGGATATGCAGCGCGGCGCGAAAATATCGGGCAGCCGTTTTTATTTCCTGAAAAATGAGGCCGTCATCCTTGAGATGGCAATTTGCCGTTATGTGATGGATACGCTGCGGGAAAAAGGATTCACTCCGATGATGGTGCCGCAGCTTGTCCGCGAGGGCGCGATGCGCGGCACGGGGTATTTCCCGATCGGGTATGAGCAGGCGTACAAACTGCCCGAGGACGATCTGTTTTTAGTCGGGACAAGCGAGGTGTCCCTTGTCAGTTACCATCAGGACGAGGTCCTTCCCCTGAACACATTGCCGCTGCGTTACGCGGGGATTTCCTCCTGCTACCGGCGCGAGGCGGGAACGTACGGCAAGGATACGCGCGGGCTGTACCGCGTCCATCAGTTTACAAAGGTCGAGCAGGTCATATTCTGCGAGGCCGACGATAAAAAGGCCGAGGCGCTGCACTATGAGATCCTGGGCAACGCCGAGGCGATTATGCAGGCGCTGGAACTGCCTTACCGCGTCTGTCTTGCCTGCACGGGCGAGATCGGTATCGGGCAGGTGCGCAAGCACGAGATCGAAACGTGGATGCCCGCCAGAGGGGCATACTGCGAGACGCATTCCTGCTCTACGATGGGCGATTTTCAGGCGCGGCGCGGCAATATCCGCTACCGTACCGCCGGCGGCGAGGTCAGGTACGCGTTTACCCTCAACAACACCGCCATCGCGTCGCCGCGCGTCCTGATCCCGATTCTGGAAAACTGCCAGAACGCGGACGGCAGCGTGACGATTCCAACCGTATTGCGTCCCTACACGGGATTTGACAAAATCGGCTGATTCCCGCCGTCCGCAGGACCGGGGGATTCTTTGGGAGGTGATTCCCATTCGCTTTATCAGCACCGAACATGTTCAGGAAGGCATGATCGTCGGGCGCCCGCTCCGGGGCCGCAACGGCGAGATCTTGCTGACGGCGGGCACGTCCTTGAAAAGCACCTATATTGAGAGTATCAGGCGCCTGCGTTATTCGGGGCTCTATATTCAGGATGAGTTTTCGGAGGGCATCGACATAGAGGACATCATCTCCGAGGAGCTGCGCAGCAACGCCGTCACGGCGGTGCGCCGCCTGGAGACAGATATGGTATCAGGGGCAGCTAACGGCTTCGGGGCGCAGATCGACGCGTTCGCGGGATTTATCGACGACATTATTGAAAGCGTTTTATCCAACAAGGATACCATAATGAACCTTGTTGACCTCAAAATATTTGACGAATACACCTACCAGCACAGCATCAACGTATGCGTCCTGAGCGAGGTCATCGGCGTGGCCATGGGCCTCGACCGCGCGCAGCTCTTCAATCTCGGCATGACCGCCATCCTGCATGACATCGGCAAATTCTTTATCGACAAGGAACTGCTGAACAAACCCGGCCGGCTGAGCGACGAGGAATTTGACATCATCAAAAAACACCCCGAATTGGGGTGCGACTATCTGCGGCGGAATTTTTATTATTCGTCCGCCATCTATATCGGCGTCCTCCAGCACCATGAGCGTTACAACGGCAAAGGTTATCCGCACGGGCGGGCCGGTTCGGACATCCATATCTTCGCTCGCATCATCTCGGTGGCCGACGTATATGACGCCATTACGTCGTTGCGCCCGTATCATGAGCCCGTGCTTCCCAGCGAGGCGCACGAGTATATCATGGGCAACGCGGGCCAGCACCTCGACCCGGATGTGGCCGGCATATTCATCCACAAGGTCGCGCCGTTCCCCGAGGGCTCGGAGGTGCTGCTCAGCAACGGCCTGCGCGGCGTCGTGTACCGCAATCATCCCGAGTTTATGAGCCGGCCGCTGATCAAACTGCTGCCCATCGAGGGAAAGCCTCCGAGTGTGGAATTCATCGATCTCAGGGACGACCCCTCGCTGTTCAACGTCACCATCACAAAGATGCTTACATAGGGCCGAAAAACCGCGCCGCGTTTTCAAACGTCAGCGTCTCGGCCTCCTCCTCCGTCACCCCCCGCGCCCGCGCCAGGACGGCGAGGATATGCGGTATCATCAGGCTGTCGCACCGGCGCCCCCGCACCGGCTCCGGCGAGAGGTACGGCGCGTCGGTTTCGACCATAATCAGTTCATCCGGCACGGCGGCGGCGGCTTCGCGTAGCGCCGCGTTTTTTTTATATGTCACCGAACCGGTGAACGAACAGTATACCTCCATGCCGCACAAGGCAGCGGCCAGATCCGCGCCGCCGGAAAAACAGTGGAACACATACCGCGGGACGCCCCTGTGCGCGCGGATGATGTCCAGGCAGTCGCCGTGGGCGTCGCGGTCGTGGACGATCACCGGCAGTTTATACCGCTCCGCGAGACAAAGCTGCGCGTCGAAAAGCCCGCGCTGCGCCGCCCGGTCCGGCGGCGGACAGCCTTCGGCGGCAAAATAATCCAGCCCGCACTCGCCCACGGCGGCGATCTTATGCGCCGCCGCGTTTCGCAAATACCCTTCCAGCGCGGACAGGTCCTCCACAGACGCGGTATAGTGCGGATGGATGCCCGCGGCGGCGCGGATAAAGTCATACCGCGCCGCAATCTCCAATATCAGCGGCTGTTCCTCTATCGACGTTCCGGGCATAAGCACACGCCCGACGCCCGCGCCGGGCAGCGACGCGAGCAGTTCGTCGCGGTCGGTGTCGAAACGCGGGTCGTTATAATGCGCGTGCGTATCAAAAATCACGGTTCATCCTGTTCGCCGGCGCCGCTCCTACCGGGCTTGAGCACCTTGACGTCGGTGCGGTGCATGGCCTTGGGCGGCGCGTCGGGCGCGCTGTCGAGCCGCACCTTGATGTTGCCGCGCAGCAGCGACACTTCCGTCACGGTTCCCCGGCCCTGCGGCGTCTGCACCACGCTGTCAACGCGGGGCGTGACGCCGTGCAGATGCTCGTAAGCGTTCTGTTCGTACTTCAAACAGCACATCAGCCGCCCGCAGGTGCCCGATATTTTGGTCGGGTTGAGCGAGAGATTTTGCTCTTTGGCCATTTTGATGGAAACGGGCTGAAACTCATCCAGAAAGGACGAACAGCAGAACTGTTTGCCGCAGACGCCCAGCCCGCCCAGCATACGGGCCTCGTCGCGCACGCCGATCTGCCGCAGCTCGATGCGGGTGCGGAACACCGACGCGAGATCCTTGACCAGCTCGCGGAAATCCACGCGCCCGTCGGCGGTGAAATAGAAAATGATTTTGCCGCCGTCGAACGTGTAGTCCACCTCGACCACTTTCATCTCAAGGCCGTGCTTCTCCACCTTCTGGCGGCAGATCTCCATCGCCTGCTGTTCTTTCTGTATAATCTGCTCCAGGATCTTTTTGTCATAGTCGCCCGCCACGCGGACGACCTTGCGCAGCGGCGGCACGACGCGCTCGTCCTCCACCTCGAAAGGCCCCGTCGCGCAGACGCCGTATTCCGTGCCGGTCTGCGTCTCCACAATGACGGGGGTCCCTTTGGCCAGCGGCAGGCCGCAGGGGTCAAAATAATACATCTTGCCCGGTTTTCTGAAATGTATGCCCACAACAGTCGTCAACGGTTTATCCTCCAGTTCATGTCCCGCCCCGCCGCCAAGCGTGCGGCCGTCTAAGAAACTCAGCCGGTCCGCGAGCCCGCGGGGCAAATCGCCAAAACGCCGCAGACAGAGCCCGGCGAGGCGTTGAGTTCAAGCGATGGGATCAGCTTTGATACGGTGTCCAGCGTTTCGGTGTAGAGCGGTTTGGAGCCCTCCCGCAGGCAGCAGTCGCGCAGGCGGGACATAACGGCGTCCAATACGCCTCTGAGCGCGGCGCGGGGGAGCTTGTCCCAGGAAAAAACCACGGCGGCGCGCTGCCAGGGGTCGTCAAGGGCTTCGAGAAAAGCGTCCGCGCGCGTCCATTCCTCTTCGGAAACGGGCGGAATCCCATCCGGCGCCGCGCCGCGGCCGTCTTCCCCGGCGGCGCAGCGGTATACCGCGCAGCGCGAGCGGACGGTTTGTAAAAGCATCCCCGCATTCCGGACAAGCAATACAAACCGGACATAGGGCGGAGGCTCCTCCAGCAGGCGCAGCAGCGCGTTTTGGGCGCTCGCGTTCATATTGTGCGCGTACGCAATGATATAGACCTTTACCTCGCCGTCAAAGGGGCGCAGCAAAGAGTCGCGCCGGATGGCGCGCACGTCGTCCGCCTTGATTACGGCATCCGGCCCGTTGTCCAGCACGGGCACATCGACGTGCAGTCCCGCAAGGACCTTGCGCTCATCCCACATCCAGCCGGCCGCGAGCCTCAGCGCCGCGCGGTGAAGCGCGGCGGGGTCACTGCCCTCAAGGATCACGGGAGCAGCCGCGCTCCGCGACGCCCCTCCGCAACGGGGATAAGCCTCTCCGGTTACGCTCGCAGGCTCGCTAGACCTATGGGTCTTATCCCCGCCGCAGGGCTGCGGAGCAGCCTTAGAATTTCTTAAAGTCGGAGACATTGAGCACGAAGGCGGTCGCGCCGCCCACCATCACTTCGACCGGCATGGTGGAATACATTCCCAAGCCCATCTCGCTGGTCGCGGGAATGATCTGGCGGCGGGAATTGGAGTATTTGCCGATGATCTCCATCGCGCCCTCCAGCCGCTCGTCGTCAACGCCGATGAGGATGGTAACATTGCCCACCTGCAGAAAGCCTCCGGTGGTGGCCAGCTTGGTGACATGGTAGCCCCCCTGCGTCAGGTGCTGGATGACGCTGTGCGCGTCGTCGTGGTTGATGATGGCAAGTATCAGTTTCATATCGGAATCCCCTTATGTTTAGTAGTGCCGCTCCTCCGTACGCCTTCTCACCGTACGACCCATATGGGCGTATCCTCAGTATAACACATTCCGGCAAGAATTTCGAGTGCTTTTTTGTCGATGCGCTCCCCCGGGGCAAAAACCGGGACGCCCGGCGCGAACGGAGCGAACACGCAGGCCGCCACCCGCCCGTCCGCGCCGGACAGGGCTATTCTTTCCCTCTCCGCGAAAAACGCCTCGCGCGGCGTCATTACAGCCTCCGCCAAACCGAAGGGGACGCCGCCGGCCTCCCCGGGACGCTCCCGCGCGTGATCCCGTTCCGGTATCGCCTCCAGCGCCTTTTCCAGCCGCGTGAGATCCCCGTCGGTGTTATGCGGTGAGAGCATCAAAACAAAAAAGTCCGCGCCGGCCATCTCGCAAACCACGCCGAACTCATGCTCCAGCCGTTCCGCGTCCCCCGTCCCGTTGCCGGTGAAGACCACCAGTTTGGCGGGGTCGGCGGTTTTCAGCACCCGCCCGTCCTTTTCCGCAAGCGAGCGCGTAAACGCCGCCACCCGCCCCCACGCGGTGCGCCCGTTCCTCTCCAGCTCCGCCCGCGCGGCGTCAAGCGACGCCAGCAGGACAAAGGAGGGCGACGCGGTGCCGAATATCGCGGTCCTCTCCCGCAGCAGTTCCGCGCCGACGTTTCCGTCCGACAGCAGGCAGGCCGTCTGCCCCAAAGCGCCGAGGGTCTTATGCGCCGACACCACCCACAGGTTCCCCGGCGGCGCGTAGCCGTCCGTGCAGAACGGCAGGTGCGCGCCGTGCGCCGCGTCGCAGAGCACAGGCCCGTCCGTTTGCGGCGGCGGGGCAATGACGCCGAAGTAATCGGGCGACGTATAGATCACCGGCTGCCGCGTCCGTCCGGCCCCGCACGTTTCCTCACGGGACCGCGTAAACCAGACGGGACGCAGATCAAGCAGGATCAGCGCGTTGTACACGCTGCGGTGGCACGCGCGGTCAACGCGGACCGTGTCGCCGGGACGCGTCACAGAGGACAGCATAGCGAATATGCCCTGCGTAGCCCCGCCGGTGAGGTAAAAGCAATCAGCCGCGCCGTACAGCGCCGCCATCGCGCGCTCCGAGCGCCGGATCACGCCGTCGCGCTCATGGTAGAGGTCGCCCGTGCCGGGCAGTTCGGTCACATCGAGCGGCGCGATCCCGTCAAACGGAGGCGGCAGCACCCCCTTGTGCCCCGGCATGTGAAAACGCGCCGTCCGTCTGTCCGCGTACGCGGATAGTTGAGGAAGCAGGCCGTTCACAGAATTTTTCTCGGTATCGGCCCGGCGAACAACGGGTTGACTTCGATCCGGGCCATAGTCCCCACCGACGCGCGCGACTGTGTGAGGTCCGCCACCATATGGTTCTGCCCGATGAGGCCGAGGACGGGGACATCCTCCCCGGTATCCAGCCGGACGCGGACGTTTCCGTAGCCGCGCCGCGGGGCCGTCAGCTCAAACAGACGCGCATAGGCGGGCCTGTCCACCAGCACGCCGCCGGCATAACCCACCGGGATCAGCCCGGTGCGCACCGCGTGGCGCAGCTTCAGCAGGCCCGCGACGGTCTCCCCGGCCGGTATCCAGCGCACGTCGGTGACGGGGGCGGCCACCGCGCCGACCCGGGACAGCCCCGTTTTGCCGCGGATACGCCCCGTCATGGCCGCGCCGACGCGCACCATATCGTAACGCGGCAGGTCCTCATGCTGAAACAGCGCCGTCGAACCCAGAGCGTGGACAAGTCCCGTTTCAATATTCTTTTCCCTTAGAGCGGCCAAAACGCTCTCAAACCCGTCGATGCAGGCGCGCGCCTTTTTGCGCGGCAGTCCGGACGGCAGCTGGGTGTA
The DNA here is from genome assembly GCA_031254575.1 of Oscillospiraceae bacterium. Classification (GTDB taxonomy): domain Bacteria; phylum Bacillota; class Clostridia; order Oscillospirales; family UBA929; genus UBA929. The sequence goes on from JAIRUE010000003.1 coordinate 25,812, forward strand.
AATGCCCGACACGGCGATGTTCTGCGAATAGGAGAAGATACTGAAAATCTTATCCGTTTCGCGCGGCAGGAACCCGTACCGGCCCAGGCCGCAGTCGATTTTCAAATGCGCCTCCGCCACGGCGCTGCGCTTCTCGGCGATGCCGGAGAGCGCGATGGCCGCCTCCTGCGAACCGACGGTGGCGATGACATTGTTGTCCAGCAGCGCGTTGATCTCCTCCGGCGCCGCCGTCGAACGGAGCAGCAGAATCTCCTCCTGCGTAAACCCTTCGCCCCGGAGCAGCGCCGCGTCGGCGGGATCGCCCACGCCGAACCGGCGGACTCCCAGCTCGCGCCAAAAATTTGCCATCGGCAGCAGGCCCAGTCCATAGGCGTTATTCTTCAGCACCGCCATGATGTGCGCCCCCGCCAGCCGCTGGCATACCGCGCCGTAATTTTTTATGAGCAGCGCCTTTTCTATGTAGAGTTCTTTTGTCATGGGGCAGCCCCCTTTCGCATCGTCTGCCCTTATATTACCTCTTTTTTCACCAATACGCAAGACGGGAATGCGCGCGCGCTTTACAGGGCGGACGGCTTGTGTTATACTGGCGGCGCGGGCGGGCAAGACGCGGGATTGCCAAATTTTCAGACAGAGGACGGCGGCGTGAGTAAAAAAGCAAAAAGCATGATCGCGTATACGGGTATCGGCTGTATACTGCTGTATTTCATTGTGGTGGCCGGGTATTTTTTAACGGAATCCCGGCTCATGCTCAAGTGCTGGGAAGCAATGATCATCCTGTCGGCTCCCGTTATGCTGCTCGTGATCGTATCGGTCCTTGAACATGCCGGTAAAGACAAAACCGGATTCAAAACGGCCGCCCTCGCGTTTATGACATGCGCCGCCGCCATCACCGCCGCGGTTCATTACGGCAATGTTATTTCCTTTGAGGAAATAACGGCGGAGCTGCAGACGAACGATTCCCTGGCGTGGGGGTTTTTTGTGGGACTGGCTTTTCTTTTTACCGCGGCGGCGCTTCCCCCGGAAATAGTAAAATTGAGGAGAATCAAATATACGGCCGCCGTCTGCGGGTGTTTATGCCTGCTGGGCTTATCGGGGCCGGTCACCGGCGCGGAGGCGTTATGGTTCATCTCCGTCGTGGGTTACGGCCTTGGTACGCCCGTTATCTGCCTGCAACTGTTATCCTTTTATAAAAGCTAAAAGGAACGCATACCGCTCTTTACACACGGGCGGAGACGGCGTGCCGGGGCCCGGACCCCCGCGCGGAGCGCTCCCAGCGCGGTCGCCTCGCTGCCCGTCAGCAGCCTTTCTCCGCATGCCCCTTTTTCTTCGCCGCCAGCAGCAACAGCACCAGAACGGCGCCGACCGCCGCCAGCAAGCCCAAAACGATAAACTTTGCCGTAATATCCTCAATCAGCCCGATGACCATCGGGAATGTCAGCGCCGACACCGCGAACCCCAGCATCACCGCGCCGTAGTTGGAGCCGACATTTTGAATGCCGAAATAGTCCGCCGTCAGCACAGGGTATATGCCGGAAAACCCGCCGTAGCAAAAGGCCGTCACGGCGATCACCGCCATAAAGGCGAAGCCCTGCGCGAAAATCAGGAGCAGCGAACAGGCGGCGGTGACGGCAATCACGGTAAACGCCGCGTTTTCCCGCCCGATCTTATCGGACAGCAGCGGCGTGCCCAAACGCCCCAGCGCGTTGGCGACGCCGGTCAGCATGACGACGGCGGTCCCGGCCGACGCCTCAAGGCCCCGGTCGGCGGCCAGCGACTTAAAAGAGGGGTTGAGAATGAAAAACGCGGCGGTCGCGAGCATCAGCGAAAGCGTTATGTAGTAAAACTCCTTTGTCCTGACCGCCTCCGACATGGTAAACTGCCGTTTGGCAAGCAGGGCGGCGGACGGCGCGCCGGGCGCGGCGCTGTCCTCCGGCAGGCGGATGAAGCTAAACAGCGCGAGCGTTACGGCAAAAAAAGCCGCCGCAAGGATGATAAACGTGTTTTTCAGCCCGTACCGCCCGATCAGCGCTTCGATCAGCGGCGCGAAGATGACCGTTGAGAAGCCGAACGCGCAGACGCTTATCCCCGTCGCAAGCCCCCGGTTCTGCGGGAACCATTTCTGCGCCGCCGTGATGACGGCGTTATACCCCGCGCCCACGCCGAAACCGCCGACAACGCCGTACGCCGTATACAGGAGCCAGATCTGCCCCGCCGGCAGATACGCCGCGGCGAGCATACCCCCGGCCAGCATCAGCCCGCCGAGCAGGACGACTTTCTGCGCCCCCGCCTTGAGCTGCAGTTTGCCGCCCACTAGGATGCCCACCACAAAAAAGCACAGCATGAACGACGACGTGAGCTTGACGTTATCGACATTCCACCCGTAAAAGCCGCTGACAGGCCCCACGAAGACGCTCCAGACATACAGAACGCCCAAAAACAACTGCATAACGCTCCCCGTGAGCAGAACTTTCAGCCCCTGTTTGTTTTCCCTGACCGACGGCATGATACCCGCACGCCCTTTCTATTTCAAATTTGTTTATTTTACCATGCCGCGCCCGCTCTGTCAATTCCGGAACACACGTTTCGCGGCGCAAAAGCAGACGCTTTCCGGCTCCGGGAATTGATTCCATTTCCAGGCTCTGTTATACTATCCATATACAATTTCATTCTGGGGGTTTTACCATGAAAAAGCGAATCCTGTCCCTCGCGCTGGCGTTTGTGCTGACCCTCGTTCTCGTTCCATTTGTCCCGGCGGTTGCCGCGCCACCGGCGGGCAGCATTATCCAGGACCCGGATTTCTACGCGGCGGTGCCGGAAGAAATCGGGAAACCTGACGGATATGCCATTACCGCCGGGAGATGTGTCGGGGATTACAGGATTGGATGTGTCATACAGAGGAATCGTTAGCCTTTCCGGTATCGAGTATTTTACCGCACTGAAATGGCTTTTTTGCTATGAAAACCAACTGACTACGCTGGATGTGAGTCAAAATACCGCGCTGGAAATACTTTCCTGCACTAGCAACCAACTGACCATGCTGGACTTGAGCAATAACACAAACCTGGAAATGCTTGATTGCCGGGATAACTATCTGGCGAGCAAAGCCGCTCTCGGCTTCACCGGCTCATGGGATGCTTTAGATTTATGGGGATTTCCGGCAAACATTTTCGACCCGCAAAAAACCGGCGCGCCGCCCAGCGGCGCCCCCTCCGGCTGGGCCGCCGAAGCCGTCAGCAGGGCCAAAGACCTCGGCGTCCTGCCCGAATCCCTGCAAAGCAGCTATCAGCAGAACACCACGCGCGCGGAGTTTTGTGAATTGACGGTTGCGCTGATTGAAAAGCTGACGGGTAAAGAGATCACCGAGCGGGAGAGCTTCACCGATACAAGCGATATAAACGTGCAGAAGATCGCGGGCTTGGGTATCGTCACCGGGCGCGGCGGCGGCGTCTTTGACCCGAACAGCGGCATTTCACGGCAGGAGGCGGCGGTGATTCTTGAAAAGGTGGCGCGGAAGGGATTGGGCAAGGAACTGCCGGAGGGAGTGGCGGCGTTTAATGACATCGCGGGCTCATACGCGGAAAAGGCGATACGGCAGATGCGCGGCGTCAGTCCCGGCATCATGAGCGGCAAGAGCGCCGACACCTTTGACCCGGACGGGAAGTTCACCCGCGAGGAGAGCGTTTCCACAATGCTCAAGCTGTGGGAGTGGTTTAATAAGTAAGGAAACCCTAATAAAACCGTCTCCCGGCCGGGGGGCGGTTTTTTTGGGAAAAGCCCGTGATTTCCGATAATTTTTGGAAGCGCCCCTTGCAAAAAACGGCAAACGGTGATACAATGCCCGAAAGGCGTAATTGCCGTGTAGAAGGAGGTTTATGCAGATGGTCTCGGTTTCAAACAAGACGCTTGACGCGTGGATCAGGGAAATCGCCGAACTGTGCAAGCCGGACAGCGTCTACCTGTGCGACGGCTCGCAGGGGGAGTATGACAGGCTCATTCAGGAGATGGTGGACGCGGGTATGGCCACCCCGCTGAAAAAGCGTCCCGGATGTTATCTGTTCAGGAGCCACCCGTCCGACGTCGCGCGGGTGGAGAACAGAACGTTTATCGCGTCCAAAAAGCAGGAGGACGCCGGTCCGACCAACAACTGGATCGACCCGGACGAGCTGAAAGCCACCATGAGAGGGCTTTATGACGGCTGCATGAAGGGACGGACGATGTATGTCATCCCTTATTCCATGGGCCCCATCGGCTCGCCCATCTCCAAAATAGGCGTGGAGATCACCGACAGCCCGTATGTCGTCGTCAACATGCGCATCATGACAAGGATCGGCACGGCTGTCCTCGACTCGCTCGGCAACGGGGAGTTCGTTCGGTGCCTGCACTCGGTCGGCAAGCCCCTGGCAGAGGGTGAAAAAGACGTGTCCTGGCCCTGCGCCCCCTCGATCGACGACAAATACATCTCCCAGTTCCCCGAGGACCGGATGATCTGGTCCTACGGCTCCGGCTACGGCGGCAACGCCCTGCTCGGCAAAAAGTGCTTCGCTCTCCGCATCGCCTCCGTACAGGCCCGCGATGAGGGCTGGCTGGCGGAGCATATGCTTATCCTGAAACTCACGGCCCCCGACGGCGGCGTCCATTATGTCTGCGGGGCGTTTCCCAGCGCCTGCGGCAAGACAAATCTCGCCATGCTCGAACCGACCATACCGGGCTGGAAAGTCGAAACGGTCGGCGACGACATCGCGTGGATGAAGTTCGGCGCGGACGGCAGGCTTTACGCCATCAACCCCGAGGCGGGCTTCTTCGGCGTCGCCCCGGGCACTTCGATGGACTCCAACCCCAACGCCATGAGGACGATAAAGACAAACAGCATCTTCACAAACGTCGGCCTGACCGACGACGGGGACGTCTGGTGGGAGGGGATCGGCACCGAACCCCCGGCACACCTGATCGACTGGCAGGGCAACGACTGGACTCCCGATTCCGGCAAACCCGCCGCCCACGCCAACTCCCGTTTCACCGCGCCCGCCAAACAGTGCCCTGTCATCGCGCCCGAATGGGAAGACCCGAAAGGCGTGCCGATCTCGGCCATTCTTATCGGCGGCCGCCGCAAGACCACGGTCCCGCTTGTCAACGAAAGCCTCGACTGGAACCACGGCATCTTCCTGGGTTCCATCATGGGGTCGGAAATCACCTCCGCCGCCATCACCGACAACGTAGGCCAGGTCAGGCGCGATCCGTTCGCCATGCTGCCGTTCATAGGATACCATGTGGGCGACTACCTGCAGCACTGGCTGGACATCGGCAAAAAGACGGACGCGTCGAAACTGCCAAGGATATACTATGTCAACTGGTTCCGCAAGAGCGCGGAGGGCAAGTTTCTGTGGCCCGGATACGGTGAAAACAGCCGCGTGCTGAAATGGATCGTGGAGCGGCTCTCGGGAATTGCCAAGGCGGTGACGACGCCGATTGGGAACCTGCCGGAGAACGGCGCGATCGACGTCAGCGGGCTTAATGTGAGCACAGACGATATGGCGGAACTTCTGAAAGTGGATAAGGACGCGTGGTTCACGGAGGTCAAGTCCATCAAGGAAAACTACAAGAGCTACGGCGACAAGCTGCCCAAGGAACTGCAGGCCGAGCTGGATAAAATGGAGAAGGCCTTAGGCTAAGGGATTCATACGGATAAACAAACGGGGCGCTTAAAGCGTCCCGTTTGTTTATATCACCGGTTGTTCCCCTTTGGGCAGGAAGCTCTCCACCTTCGGTTTCCGTTTCGTATGCTTGTAAACCGACATCACCAGCCCGATGCCCATATAGTTTGTCAAAACGAACGAGCCGCCGCTGGACAGGAACGGCAGGGAGTTGCCGATGACCGGCAGCAGGGAGAGGCACATGCAGATATTGATGACCGACTGGCCGAAAAACATGGCGAACACGCCGGCGCAGATGAGCTGACCCTGTTTATCATTGGCGTAGCCGGTGTTGAGCAGCATTTTGCCGCCGATCAGCGCGATGACGAGGAAGACGGCGGCACAGCCCAGGAATCCGGTGGCGTTGGCGACGAACGCGAAGATAAAATCGTTGTGCATCTCCGGCACATAGACGATGGACGGCGAGAACAGCCCGGCGCCGGTCAGTTTGCCGGACGCGACCGCCAGCGCCGCCTGATACTGCTGGTAATAGGCGGCGTCGGAAGCGGACTGCCCGAGAAGGGCGAGGAACCGGTTCCTCTGCGCGTCGCTGAGCAAAAAAGCCCACACAACGGGGAGTATGGCCGGGACGGCGACCAGCGCGACGGCAATATAGATCCACTTAATCCCGGCGACAAACATCATCGAGAGAAAAATGAGCAGAAACATCAGCGCGGTGCCGCTGTCCCCCTGGATCTGCACGAGCGCGACGGGGATCAGCGCATGCAGGCAGAGCAGAAAGATGTGGAGGGGATGGTTGAACCTGTCCTGCGTTTTATATACGTGGTAGGCAAACGACAGGATGAACGCCAGCTTCAGAAACTCGGACGGCTGAACGCTCATGTTGATGCCGGGGATAATCAGCCAGCGTTTGTCCTCGGGGCTCACGGAGGTGCCCACGCCGAAAACAAAGGTGGACAGCATAAACAGATACGCCGCCGGGACATAGATCTTCCATTTGTCCGCGAGGGCGCGGTAGTTGATATTAGCCAGGATGACGGCGAAAACGGCGCCCAGGCCGGTCGCGATCCCCTGGATCATGATGCTGCGCATATTGAGCTTTGGCTGCGGGATATACCTGGTGCGGTATATGCCCAGCAGCAGGCAAAGGCTCAACAGGGACAGGCCGATACAGGGCAGCAGCAGCAGCCAGTCCATCCTATCCCAAAACGCCCGCCACACTCTTCTAAACGCGCTCATAATCCTTCCTCTGTGACGAACCCCGTCAAAACCCGAAATACCGCATCGCGTTATGGTAGGAAATGTCCTCCGTCAAACGCCCCAAGGCCTCCCTGTCGAAAGGGATCTCGCCGTTTTCGGCCCATCCGCCCAAAAGCCCGCACAGGATACGGCGGAAATATTCATGCCGCGTATAGCTTAAAAAGCTGCGCGAATCGGTCAGCATCCCGATAAAGGCGCCCAGCAGCGAGAAATTCGCAAGGCCTCTGAGGTGCCTTTCGATCCCGTCCCGGCTGTCGTTGAACCACCACGCCGGACCGTGCTGCATCCCCGCGCCGCCGTCCTGGAACGACGCGAGTACGGAGTCGATCATCGCGTTGTCGTTGGGATCGAGTGAATATACCACCGTCTTGGGCAGGCGGTCGTCGGCCGCGAGCAGGTCGAGGAAGCGCGCGAGATCACGCCCGCCGCCCGCCGGGCCGATGCAGTCAAACCCGGTGTCCGGGCCGGCGGCGCGGTGCATACGCGTGTTGACGCCGCGCCTGACGCCGTAATGAAGCTGCATCGCCCATCCCAGCCGTTTATAAACGCCGGCTAAAAACACCAGCAGCGCGGTTTTGAACGGGAGCAGCGCGTCCGCGCCGGGCGCTCTGCCGTCCCTTGCCTGCCGGAACGCCGCCTCGGCCTCTCCGGCCGGCGCGGGGCGGAACGGGATGGCCGCCATGCCGTGGTCGGAGGCGCGGCAGCCGAGCCGGTCAAAATATTCCGCGCGCTTTTCAAGGGCTTCGCACAACTTGTCAAACGAGGTGATCGCCATCCCCGCCGCCTGCCCCAGCTCTTCCAGGTACGCGGGATAGCCGTCCCTTTCGGGCGAGAGGGCAAAGTCGGGGCGGAAAGCGGGAACGACCGACGTTTCAAACGACGCGTCTTTGCGGATAGCCTCATGCCACACAAGGCTGTCGGCGGGGTCGTCGGTGGTGGCGATGACCTTTACGCTGGACCGGCGGATGATCTCTTTCGCCGTCAGGCCCGGAAGCCTTTCACTGACCGCCGCCCAGACAGCCGGGGCGTTTTGCGCGTTCAGTTCCAGATCGCAGCCGAAATACCGGCGCAGTTCAAGGTGCGCCCAGTGATAAACGGGATTGCCGACGGCTTTGGGCATAATCCCGGCAAATTTAAGAAACTTATCGTAATCCGGCGCGCCGCCGGTGATATACTCCTCCGGCACGCCGTTGGCCCGCATCAGCCGCCACTTGTAATGATCGCCGCCCAGCCAGAGCTGGGCGAGGTTGTCAAAAGAGCGGTCGCGGGCGATCTCTTCGGGGTCTATATGGCAGTGGTAATCGGCAATCGGCATGTGTTTGGCGTAGTCATGGTATAAAGTTTTTGCCGCGCCATTCGGCAGCAGGAAGTCCTCGTCCATAAACGGCTTCATCCGCCCCGCCCTTTCTTTTGTTTTTCCGGCAGTCCCAGTATACCAAAAAACCCCGGCCCGCGTCAATCCGCCGGGGAGATATTGTCCGGAATGTTAAAAGCCGGTCCCTTGCTCCTCACCGTCCGCGGCAGTCCCGGTAATACTCCAGAGACGGCAAAACCCGCTCAAGCTGCGCCAGCGTATATTGTTCGCACAGCGCGGCGAACTGCGCCAGCGGCTTCTTCCCAAGTGTAAAGGAGAACGCCTTGCCCACAGGCGCTTCGCGGACATACCGCGCCGCCAGCGCGAGGTCTCCGGACAGCGGCGGCAGGTCGGGGTCGAGCGACGGGTCAAAACCCGCGTCGCACAGCGCGCGCATTTCAAACGCCGCCTTGACCAGCGCGGGCGGGTGTTTTGCCCCGCAAAGGGCAAGCAGGGCCGCGACGGTGAGGTGAAAGATGTCCCCCTCCGGCGCGAGCGTCTGGGCGAGGTCGGCGATATAACAGGCGAGAGCCATCCGGGAAAGGTCTTCCCGCAAGGCCGGAAACGCCTCTAAAATCTCAGCCTCTTTCAGCGTCAGCCGCTCGCGGTACTCGTTCAGCACCATGCGCGAACAGCACAGCACCTGTGAAGCCGCGGCGTGAGGGGAGGCGTGACGCCGCGCGCCGCGCGCCGTCACGGTCAGTTTGCCCTCCCCGTCGGTCAGGACGGTGAGGATCAGGTCGCTCTCCTTATACTCCACGGCGCGGGCGACAAGCCCGGTGACTTCCCTGTGGCTCACCGGAATCCTAAATTGCGCAGCTGCGCGTCGCTGTCGCGCCAGTTGCCGCGCACCCGCACCCACAGTTTGAGGAACACGGGCCCGCCGTACATCTCCTCCAGTTCCGCGCGGGCGAGCGAACCTATTTTTTTCAGCATCGCCCCGCCTTTGCCGATGACAATGCCCTTATGCCCCTCCTTCTCGCAGGTGATCACAGCCTCGATCCGCACAAGCCCGTCGCCGCGCTCGCCCAGCTTCTCCACCGTCACCGCCGCGCCGTGCGGCACCTCATCGTCCAGGCAGAGCAGCAGTTTTTCCCGTACCGTCTCCGCGATCAGCACGCGGTCGGTCTGGTCGGACGACATCCCCTCCGGAAACAGCGCGGGCGACGGCGGCATGTGCTCCAGCAGCATCGCCGCCAGCTCCTCCACACCGTCCCCCGTCCGGGCCGACAGCGGCAGTATCGCCGTGAATTCCGCCTCGTTTTGATAGGCCGCGATGACCGGAAGCAGTTTTTCACGCGGAAGGGTATCTATCTTATTGACAACAAGATAAAACGGGACTTTTGCCTTCCCGCACTGGGCTATCAGGTCCCGTTCAATATCACCCGCCGACGGCACAGGTTCGACGACCAGCACGGCGGCGTCCACATCACGGACGCTTTCCCGCACCGTTTTGACCATCAGCTTTCCCAATTTGGTGCGCGGCGCGTGGAATCCCGGCGTGTCGATCAGCACCATCTGCACCGGCGGGCGGTTGCATACGGCGCAAAGGCGCGTGCGCGTCGTCTGGGGTTTGGGCGTGACGATGGCGATCCTTTCGCCGCAGAGCTTGTTGATCAGCGTGGATTTTCCCGCGTTGGGCCTCCCGACAACGGCGGCGACGCCCGCCCGTTCGACCTGCATATCGTTCTCCTTATTCTCTCTGCAAAGACAAAGAGCTTTTCCGGCCCATTCTACCACAGTATTCGCGCGCGTTCAAGCTGAAGCGAAATAAACCCAGTGGCGGCGGGTCATGTCCCGTCTTTTCTTCCCATCAAAAACTTTCCATACAGCGGCGTGCCTTTCAGCGTCTTTTGCAATGCCAGCGCGAGCGGAACGGAAATGACGACGGCGAGGACGCCGTTGAAAAGCGACACCGGCGCTTTTGTGACGATCACGTCGGCCCAGGCGATTTCGGCGGACGCGCCTTTGATCAGGATGGCGTCCCACCAGTAGCCTTTGGCGAGGTAGAGCGCGATATAAGCCAGCTGCCCCGTAACGGCGGCGGCCACCTTACAAACCGTGTCCCGCACGCCGGGCGAGCGGACGCGCGCGCCGAGCAGACCGCACAGAAATCCCATGATAAATTTGAAGACCAGCGTAAACGGCGCGGATGTAATAAAAATAGGGCTGGTAAAATCAAACAGCATGGAACCGAGCCCCGCCGCCGTGCCGCCCCGGAGCGCGCCCAGCAGGAAACCCGAAAGGAGACAGAGGACATTGCCCAGATGAATACGCGTATTCCCCAAAGGGGTGGGGATATTGATTTGCAGCCACGACGCGGCAAACACCAGCGCCGAAAACACCCCGACCAATACAATGTCCGTGACGCCGTTCTTTTTTCTACCGTCATTCATAAAATCTCTTCTCCCTCTCTGCCGTTGACTTAGGGCAAGGGATATGATACACTCTGTCTGGTCATATTGAAAGTGCCAGAAATAAAAATATCGGGAATACCAGATAAAGAAAGCCGTGCTGCCAATGCCGCTGATCCCGCCGCTTGACCGGAACCGCCAAACGCCTCTATATGAGCAGATTTACCGTTATTTACGGGCGCAGATAGAAAACGGCGCGCTCAAATCGGAGGAAGCCCTGCCCTCACGCCGTATGATGGCGGCGCTTTGCGGCGTTTCCACGACGACGGTATGGAACGCGTATGAGCAGCTGGCGGCGGAGGGCTACATTGCCGCAAAACCCAAAAGCGGGACATATGTCGAAGGCCCGGAACGGAATTTTACGCCCGTTACCGAAACGGGCGAGGCTCCGCCGGAGGAGAATAAACCTCCGCCTGTCCGGTACGACTGCCGGTTCGGGCGGATCGACGAGTCAGCTTTCCCTCATAAGCTCTGGCACGCGCACCAGCAGGCCGCGCTGCGGCTGCCGGAGGTGCTGCAGCGGGGCGATCCGCAGGGGGAACTCTTCCTGCGCAGGGAAATCTGCGGGATTCTGAACAGACTGCGCGGTGTGGAAGCCGATCCGTCAGCCGTTATCATTGGCGCGGGTTTGGAATGGCTGATCCTGGCTCTCCTTCCCCTATTCCCGGAGACCGCGCGGTTCGGCATGGAGGACCCCGGGTACACGCCATACCGGAAACTGCTGGACGCATATGGGCGCAAAACGCTCACTGTCCCATCCGGCAGCGGGGCGGAGCGTCTGTATGACCTTCAACCAGACATCCTATACCTTCAGCCGTCGCACCGTTTCCCGCTGGGCGGCGTGCTTCCGGCCAAAAAGAGGCAGGAACTGCTACAATGGGCAGGCAAAACGGGCGGGATAATCCTTGAGGACGACTACGACAGCGAACTGCGTTACCGCGGACTTCCCATACAACCTCTACAGAGCATGGACCGCGACGGGCGCGTCGTCTATCTGGGGTCGTTTTCAGGCAGTTTTTCCCCCGCCCTGCGGATCGGTTACATGATACTACCCCCCGGGTTGGAGGAGCGGCGGCGTCATACCGGTCATCCGTCCTGCCCTGTATCCGTTCCCGACCAACTGGCGCTGGCCTCTTTTATACAGGAGGGACGGCTGGAAAGACACATCGCCCGGATGCGCACCCTCTACCGTCGCCGCCGGGAACGCCTGCTGGAACTGTTCAAACGCCTGGAACCGGACGTTACAGCGGAAGATGACGGCGCGGGGCTGTTCCTACGGCTGTCTTTGGCTATACCGGAGGAGCGGGCGCTCACCCTCGCCCTGGAAGCAGGCGTCCGTTTGACGGGTATATCGCAGTTTTATGAGGGCACCGGGGAAAAAACCCGCGTTCTGTTTGGCTATGGAGGATTGAGTGACGACTGTTTACCCGAAGTCACGGGGCTTTTAGCGCGGGCCTGGGCATAGAAGTAAAATTTCAAAAAAAATTTGAAATTCTATATACAAACATACCAATATATGATAGTATAGGTGCTGTTACTGCACCGATGAAATGTGGAAAATGCACGAAGGCGCGGAAATCAGAGGAAATCGGCCCGGCAATATCCTGTGGAAAAATAAGTGGGTTTAGAGGAGTTTTCAACAGGAAAAACAAGGATTTATTGTTTGACACGTTTATATTTTGCACATTTGAACATTTTGTGGATAAAGGTTCGTTTTGGGAAGACGCTATTATAAAGAAAAGCGGGAGGTGCGGTCCATGTCGCTGGAGGCGGTGCACGAGGTAGGCGCGGCGCAGAAAAAAGCGGAGGAAATGCTTGCGGAGCAGGCGCGTAAAGCGCGGCAGCTGATTGCGGAGGCGGAAGCGGAAGGCGTGGTTCTTCTTGCAAAAGTCAAAAAAGAGGCGGCGCAGAAAACCGTAAGACTGATGGCGGAGGCCGACTCCGAAGCCGACGGCGAATCCGCGACCATTATGAAGAAATCAAGTGAAGACTGCGACGCCCTGCGGGCATCCGCGAACGGTAAAATCGGGGATGCTTCCGGCCGTATCGTCGAAAGGATCGTGAACGTCTGATGGCGATCGTCCGTATGAAACATATCCGTCTGGTGGCGCTGGAAAGTGACCGCGCGCAGATACTGGAGCTGTTTCAAAGGGTAGGGTGTGTCCAAGTCGATTCGCAGGCGGATAAACTGGCCGATCCGGAATGGACGGAACTGGTGTCAAAGCCGGAAACGGAACTGGAAGCGGCGCGAAGCGGCGTGGCTGTATTGCGAAACGCTCTTGAGGCCTTGGCCAAATACGCGGATGTGAAGGAATCCTTTGTCAAAAAGCTCTTTACGGCGCGTCCGGAGATGACGCTCACGGAACTTCAAAAGGAATCCTTCCTTTCGGAGATGACGGTTGCCGCCGGGGAGATCATGGAAGGGGCGCACCGTATCTCAGCGCTTGCGGCTGAGAAAGGGAGGCTGGAAAACAGCCTTGCCTCTCTGTCCCCGTGGATAAACCTCGACATACCGCTGGACTATACCGGGTCGGACGTACTGACATTCAGTGCCGGTCTCTGCCCCCCGTCAGCTGATATAGACGAGATGAAACGTCTTTTGCGGGAGGAGTCATACGCCGAGGCGTTTCTGGTAAGCCGGACGGAAACGGAGAGCTATGTCGCCGTCCTGTACCATCCGGGCGCGGAGGAGGAGACGGCGGGCATATTGAAATCCTTCGGTTTCTCGCGGATGGATTTTAAGGATATAACGGGTACGGCCGCGCACAATATCGGGCAGTTGCGCGAGCGGATAAAAGCGGTCGGACGGGAGACGGAAGAGGCAAAGAAAATACTTTTGGATTATGCGCCAGGCGCCGCCGGCCTGAGACAGGCGTTTGACGCGCTGACGGTGCGCCTGCAGCGCGAGGAGGCCGCGGAGAGGCTTCTGGTTTCCGGCAAGGTCTTTCTCCTAGAGGGATGGGCGCCGGAAAGCGTCATCCCCTCCCTTGTGAAGATACTGGAACGCTATGAATGCGCCTACGAGAGCAGAGATCCCGAACCGGATGAGGAACCTCCGGTCCTGCTGCAGTCAGGGGGACGGTTCCGGAAGATGGTGGAATCCCTTTCGATGGTCACCGGGATGTACGCGCTTCCCAAATATCACAACATCGACCCCAACCCGCTGATCGCCCCGTTTTATATTCTCTTCTTCGGCATGATGTACGCCGACGTGGCCTACGGGCTGGTTCTCGCGACGCTGGGCTTTTTGGTGACACGGAAAGGCAAACCCAAAGGGATGATGGGCAACGCGTTCCGGCTGATGCAGTATTGCGGTCTGTCGGCGGTCGCTTTCGGGTTTGTTTTCGGCGGGTTCTTCTCCGACATCGTCACCGTTCTGGGCAGTACGTTCTTCAACGCCGAGTGGGCGTTCCCCACGCTGTGGGTCAGCCCGACCGACAGCGCAAACAACGGGCCGATGACGGTCTTGATCTTCTCGCTGGTGCTGGGCGCGATCCAGCTCATCACAGGCATGGTCATCAAGATGTATATTATGATCCGCGACGGGCATCCCGTCGCCGCCGTGCTGGAAGTCGTGCCGTGGTGGCTGTTCTTCGCCTCCATCGCTCTGACCGTCACCGTCGGGGGCACGTACTGGATATTTGCCGGGCTTGTGCTGCTGGTGCTGACGCAGGGGTATTCTAAAAAGGGCGTTTTCGGCAAGCTGTTCGGAGGGATCACGAAGCTGTATGACATAACCTCCTATCTGTCCGACGTGCTGTCCTATTCGCGGCTGATGGCGCTGGGACTGGCGGGCGGCGTCATTGGCAGCGTCTTCAACTCACTGGGGGCCATGCCGGCCTCGATCCCCGTGGCCGGGCCGGTTATCTTCCTCGTCATCTTCGCCGCGGGCCATTCTTTCAACTTCGCCATCAACATCATCGGCACCTACGTCCACGCCGCGAGGCTGCAATACATAGAGTATTTCTCCAAATTTTACGATTCTCCCGGGGAGCCGTTCAAACCGCTTCAGGCCGGGACGAAATACGTGGACATCGTGGAACGGGGCGAAACGCCGCAAAAGGCGCAATCATAAACGCAAAAAGAAAGAAGGAGTCGGTCAATTATGCCAGATGTCTTGTTTGGGTTCCTCAACAACGGGTGGGTTCTCGCGATGCTGGGGGCGTCGCTCGCCGTGGGCTTGGCGTGCGTCGGTTCGGCAAAGGGTACGGGCCTGGTGGGCGAAGCCGCCTCGGGACTGATCAGCGAGGACAACAGCAAATTCGGCAGCCTGCTGGTTTTGCAGGTCATCCCCGGCACGCAGGGCTTGTACGGCTTTGTTGTGTGGTTTGTCGCCGCGCTCATCAAAATCCCGGAATTGCTGAACGCGCAGAATCAGGTGATCAACATGGACCAGGGCGCCGCCATTTTTATGGCCTGCCTGCCCATCGCGCTCGCCGGGATGCTGTCGGCCATCGCGCAGGGCCGCGTCGCGGCCGCCGGCGTGACCATTATCGCCAAGAAGCCGGAGGCTCAGGGCAACTCGTTTGTCATGTGCATCGTCGTTGAGTTCTACGCCATTATTTCGTTCCTTGCTTCTCTGTTGATGATCTTCAGCATCAGCCCCGTATAAGTTTGATGGGGAAGTGATTATTTGACCGGCATCGAAAAAATTATAGGCCGCATTGAGGCCGACGCGGCGGCGGAGGCCGGGCGGCTCATGGATGACGCGCGCGAAAAAGCGGACGGGATCAGGGCGGACTTTCAAAAAAAAGCCGACGCGCTGGCGGCCGAGCTTTTAAGTAAGGGATCGCGCGAGGCTTCCGAGCGCCGCAAACGCGCCGTGGGCGTGGCCGAGCTGGAAGCGCGGAAAAAACTGCTGGAAGCCAAGCAGGAAATGATCGACAAGGCGTTTGCCGCGGCGGGTGAAAAATTGGCGGCTCTTTCCAAAAAAGAGCTTATTCCCATCCTGGCCCGGCTGGCCGCCGGCGCGGCGGCGGGCGATGAGGAACTGCTGCTGACCGCCGAAGACCGTGAAAGTATCGGGGGCGACGTTGTCAAGACCGCCAACAAACTGCTCAAGGAGTGCGGCAAACCCGCCTCCCTGACCCTTTCGGAGCGCTCTCACGCCGAGATGGGAGGGGTGGTGCTCTCCGGCGGCGAAGTGGAAGCCAACTGCACATTCAAAACCCTGCTTGAGACGCTGCGCGGCGAGATGGCCGCGGACGTCGCGGGGCTTTTGTTCGCGCCGGAGGCAGAGCCATGCCAGTAAGAGACATTGATTTCCTCACCTCGACCATGACCGTCCGCGCGCTGGAACGCACTCTCTTCGACCGTGAGCGCACGGCCCGCCTGTGCGACGCCCGGAGCGACGAGGAAGTCTTGCGGCTGCTCGCGGAATGCGGCTACGAACTCTCCGGGGCTCTGACGGCCGGCGGGCTGTATGAAGCGTTGTCCGCGACGCGGACGGCGCTGTACGCGACACTCAGGGACTGGCTGCCGGACGAGGCCGCCGCGATCCTTGACGTGTTCCGTATACAGGCCGATTATCACAATGTCAAGGTCCTCATCAAGACGGACGGGGAAAAAGACCAGCGTCTGCTGCTGAATATAGGCCGTGTTCCGGCGGGGGAAATGGCGGAGATCGCGCGGGAGGCCGCTTTTTCAAGGCTGCCCGGCGCGTTGGGAGACGCCGCCCGGTCGGCGCGGGAAACGCTGGCGCGTACGGATGATCCGCAGCTTTCAGACTTTTTGCTGGACAGGGCCTGTCTCCGTGAAATGCTGGCGGCGGCGGACGCGTCTCAAAGCGTGTATCTGCTGGGCTATGTGAAGATATATATCGACAGTTACAATCTGCGTTCTCTGGTGCGCGCGACGCGCATCGGCAAAGGACCGGACTTTCTGCGGCTTGTTTTGGCGCCCGGAGGGAGCGTCGAGCCGTCCCGCATCGCGGCGGCCCTGCAAGGCGGCGGTTCCCTGGAGGAACTGTTCGCGGGCGGGCCTCTGGCCGCGGCCGCGGCGGCGGGAGTGCCCGCCGCAAAGGGAGAGGGAAGCCTGACTGCCTTTGAAAAGCAGTGCGATGACGCGCTGATGCAGTACGCGCGCAAGGCGAGGGCCGTGCCGTTCGGAGAGGCGCCGCTGATCGGTTACCTGCTGGAAAAAGAGGCCGAGATGACGATGCTGCGAACCGTCGTCGGAGGCCGTTTGGGCGGGGTGCCGGTCCACCAAATCAGGGAAAGGCTGCGTGCCGCCTATGTATAAGATCGCAGTGCTCGGCGACCGCGACAGCGTTTTGGGATTCCGCGCCATAGGGCTGGAGACGCATTTTGCCGAAACGCCGGAGGAGGCCGCGCCGGTTTTGCACAAACTGGCCGGCGGGGAAGCCGCTATTATCTATATCACCGAACAGCTGGCCTCGGGCTTGAGCGGGGAAATCGCCACCTATAAGGAAAAGACGGTTCCCGCCATCATCCCGATCCCGGGCCGGCAAGGCTCGATGGGCATGGGCATGGCCGCGCTGAAAAGCGCGGTGGAAAGGGCTGTCGGGGCCGATATACTGTAGTTTCGTATGTGGGGTGTGGGGCAAAGCCCCAACGTCTCAGGAAAGGGTGTTCATATGGGCAAAATCGTTAAGGTATCGGGACCGCTGGTCGTGGCCGACGGACTGGCCGACGCCAACATGTTCGACGTGGTGCGCGTGGGCGGGCAGCGCCTGATCGGCGAGATCATCGAAATGCGCGGCGACAAGGCCTCGATTCAGGTCTATGAGGAGACGAGCGGCCTCGGCCCCGGAGACGAGGTCGTGTCGGCCGGCGCGCCGCTGAGCGTTGAGCTGGGCCCCGGTCTCATCGAGATGATTTATGACGGTATCCAGCGCCCGCTGGAAGAGATCAAGGCCGTCGCGGGCGACGTTATTGACCGCGGTATCGAGGTGCCGAGCATATCCCGTGACAAAAAATGGACGTTTGTCCCGGCGGTCAAGGCCGGCGACAAGGTACAGGCCGGCGACCTTCTGGGGTCGGTGCAGGAGACAGTTGTTGTCGAGCATCGCATCCTTGTGCCAAACGGGGTGCAGGGGACGGTCAAGACCATTGAGAACGGCGACTTCACCGTCACCGAAACCGTTTGCGTTCTGGAGGATGGCGGGAAGGAAATCCCGCTCACAATGATGCAGAAATGGCCGGTGCGCGTCAGCCGTCCTTATAAGGAAAAAATTCCGCCGAACGTGCCGATGCTGACCGGACAGCGCAGTATCGACACACTGTTCCCGATCGCCAAGGGCGGCACGGCCGCCGTCCCCGGCCCGTTCGGGAGCGGCAAGACGGTCGTGCAGCACCAGCTCGCCAAGTGGAGCGACGT
>JAIRUE010000010.1 GCA_031254575.1 Oscillospiraceae bacterium
CGGCTGGTGTGGTCAAGCTCTCCTCCCTGAAACCGCTGCCGCCGCAGGAACAGATAAAATCGCTCTGCGGCGGTGTCGTCTTTATCCTTGAGGATAATCCCGGCTTCCTGTGCCGGCATCTGGAAGGGTTCCCGCTCAATACCGGCGACCGTTTCATCCCGCACGGGACGGCGGAGGAACTGCTCGCGCACTGCGGCCTTGACGCTTCCTCCGTCGCGGCTTTTATCGCGGGCATCCTTGGCGGGGAACGCCTGTATGGTTGAGAAGGAGCGGCTTGACGTCCTGCTGACCCGTCGCGGTTTTTTTAACAGCCGCGAACGGGCGCGCGCCGCCATCATGCGCGGTGACGTCTACGTCGGCGGGCACAAGTCCGATAAACCCGGAACGGGGTTTTCTCCGGACATTGAGATCGAGGTGCGCGAAAAAGCCGTTCCGTACGTGAGCCGGGGCGGGCTCAAGCTCGAAAAGGCGCTATGGGAGTTTGGCGTAAGCGTATCAGGTCTGTGTGTTTTGGACGGGGGAGCGTCTACCGGCGGCTTTACCGACTGCCTTCTTAAAAACGGCGCGGCGCGCGTATGGGCCGTTGATGTTGGATACGGGCAGCTTGCCTGGAAACTGCGCAACGATTCCCGCGTAGTCTGTATGGAACGGCTGAATATCCGGAATCTGACAAGGGAAAACCTTGACGGCTGCTATGCCGACATGGCTGTTCTTGACCTCTCGTTCATTTCGCTGTCATTGGTCCTGCCCGTTATAAAGGCTGTTGTGACCAGGGGAGCGACGGCGATCTGTCTTGTCAAACCGCAGTTTGAGGCGGGCCGGGAACGTGTGGGAAAGCACGGCGTGGTGCGTGATCCGGCGACGCACGGCGAAGTGCTGCGGAGACATATCATGTCGGCGGAAGCGGCGGGATTTGGCGTAAAGGGAATAACCTTTTCACCAATAAAGGGACCGAAAGGTAATCTTGAATTTTTTTCCCGTCTTGAGGAAGGGGCGGCGTCCTCCGTATCGGAGGGAGAGATTCTCCAAACCGTAGAGTCCGCCCACAGGGAGCTTGTATGAAAATCGTTATCTATACCAATCAGGACAAAGACCCCGGCCTGACCGTCACGCGCGCGGCGGCGGATATTCTGCGGAGCGCCGGCGCGGAGTGTATCGTATACGGAGGTGATCCGTCTGTGTTTTCCGGCGCGTACGCCGCGCTGTCCATAGGCGGGGACGGGACGTTTTTGCGTTGCGCAAAGCTCGCACTGCCGTACGGCGCCGCGATACTCGGCGTTCATCTGGGCCATACGGGCTATCTCTCCCGCGTTCATCCCGAAAAACTGGATATTTTACACGATATTGCTTCTTTTGCCATACGGGAATGCCCTGCGCTGGAAGCCTCCGTCATAAGCGGAAAGACGGAGACGCAGAGCGTAGCCGCCATTAACGACTTGGTTTTCTCACGCGGGATGGCCGTGCAGACAGTATCGCTGGACCTGAAGGTGGACGGTCAGACACTCGGCTCCTTTCTCGGAGACGGCGTTATTGTGTCCACCGCCACGGGTTCCACCGGATACGCGCTCTCGGCGGGCGGTCCCGTAATAGACCCGTCGCTTGAAGCCATGCTGGTGACGCCTGTATGCGCCCATACCTCGCGCGCCCACGCGTTTGTCCTCGCGCCGGAACGGGTGCTGGCCGTCGCGCCGTCGCACGCGGAACGCAGGCAAATATACCTCTCCGCCGACGGCGGGGAGCCGCGCCGCCTTGAACCGGGCGAGCATGTTAAAATTTTTGTGTCCAAGCGGGCTTTGCGGTGTTTGGAACCGAAAGGGCGCAATTTTTTCGACAATGTGCGCATCCACAGGCTGTAAAGCCGCTGATGAGTATACAGTATCAACATGACGCGGAGGTGGCGTGAAATGAAAAACCTGCGGCAGGCAAAACTCACCGAAATCATTGCCCGGCAGAATGTCGAAACCCAGGAGGAATTGCAGGCCCTTCTGCGCGGAGAGGGGTTTGACGTCACGCAGGCGACCGTTTCCCGTGACATCAAGGCGCTGCGCGTTTATAAAACGCTCTCCAACAAAGGGACATACCGCTACGCGCTGCCATCGGAGCCGCCCGAAAGCGCCTTTTCACCCCGTCTGCGCACCATCTTCCGCGAGAGCGTCACCCTCATCGACAGCGCGCAAAACTTTGTGGTCCTCAAAACCCTGCCCGGTACGGCCCCGGCGGCCTGTTCCGCGATCGACGCCATGTCTGCGCCGATGGTCGTAGGCTCGCTGGCGGGGGACGACACGGCGTTTGTCGCGCTGCGCAGCGAATCGGCCGCCAAGGCGCTGGTGGAGCAGCTGCGGTCTGTTTTGGGGGAGTAAACGTATATGCTTTCGCTGTTGCATATTGAAAACATCGCGGTTATTGAGCTGAGCGACATCTCTTTTGACGCGCGGCTGAATATCCTGACAGGCGAGACGGGCGCGGGAAAATCCATTGTCATTGACGCGCTCGGTGCCTTGCTCGGACAGCGCGCTTCCCGGGACCTTATCCGTTCCGGGCACGCCGCCGCCGAGGTGAGCGGCGTCTTTACAAACGGAGACGAGGAATCGATGCTGCTGCGCGAATTGCGGGACGACGGGCGCAGCCTGTGCCGCGTGGACGGCAAGCCGGTCACGCTGGCCGTCCTGCGCGAATTGGGCGACGGGCTGGTCAACATACACGGCCAGCATGACAGCCAGGCCCTGCTGCGCGAGGAAACGCATATTACGTATCTTGACGCTTTTGCCGAACTGTCCCTTACCAAGTATACGGAGTTGTACGATACTTGGAAACGCCTCCGGGCCGAGCGTAAGACGCTTTCGGTGGCGGAGGATGAAAAACGCGCGCGTATTGATACGCTTACTTACCGCCTCAACGAATTGCGGGAGATCGATCCCAGGCCGGGGGAGGAAGAGGAGCTGTCCGCACGGAGGAAAACACTGCGCAGCGCCGAGAGTATCCGCGAGGCGCTTAACGAGGCGTATTACGCTCTGTACGGAGATGAGGAGACGCGCGGAGCCTGCGACCTTGCCCGGGAGGCCGCGGACGCCGTTTCCGGCGCGGCGCGCAGCGCGCCTGATATGGAGGCGCTGTCGGAACGGCTGAATGAACTGCAATACGCCCTGAGGGACTGCGCCGGGGAGGCGCGCGGCTATTTTGAGGGGATGGAGGCGTCGGAGGAGGAGCTTGAGCTGGCGGAAGCCAGGCTCGACGCGCTGAACAAACTGCGCCGCAAACACAATATGAGCATAGCCGGGATTTTGGAGGCCGGGGAACGCTGGGAGAAGGAACTGGAGTCGCTGGAATATGCCGACAGGCGCCTTACGGAGTTGGAGGGCGAACTGCACGGCGCCGGGGACGCCCTGCTCGCGGAGGCGCAATCGCTGACTGGGCGGCGGGCGGAAGCGGCGCGGCGTTTGGAGGGACGGATAGCGGAGGAGCTTGCCGAATTGGATATGGGTAAGGTGCGCTTTTCCGTCATCTTTGAACAGACGGAACCGGGGCCGTCCGGTTGTGACGGCATACGCTTCCTGATCGCGGCCAATGTGGGAGAATCCTTCAAATCCCTTTCTAAAATCGCGTCCGGCGGGGAGATGGCGCGTATTATGCTGGCGCTGAAAAACCTGCTGGCCGAAGGGGACGGCGTACAGACGCTGGTTTTTGACGAGGTGGACAGCGGCGTGTCGGGCCGCGCGGCGCAGCGCGTCGCGCAAAAACTCTGCGCCGTGTCACGCCGCAGGCAGGTACTCTGCGTGACGCACCTGCCGCAGATCGCCGCTTTTGCCGATTCGCATTTCCATGTCGAAAAGGCGGTGGAGGGGGGACGCACCGTCACACGCGTCCAGAAGCTCGGCCACGAGGGGCGGGTTGAGGAACTGGCGCGCATTATGGCCGGCGCGTCGGTCACCGGCAATACGCGAAAGACGGCGGAGGATTTGTTAGCTCAGGCCGAACAGTATAAACAGGCGCTTCGGGAGCGCCTTTCATGAGGGGGAAAGGGAAATGTTTGACACGATACGGGTACTCTCGCACCATGAGATTGAGCGCGTGGCGGCGCTGGCGGGGGAGATATGGACGGAGTACTACACGCCGCTGATCGGGGCGGAGCAAACCGCCTACATGATCGGGAAATTCCAGAGCGCCGACGCTATCGCCGGGGACATTCACACCAAAGGCTTCCGTTATGACCTGATGACGGACGGCGCACGTGACATCGCATACTGCGGCGTGCTGCCGGAGGACGAATCCCTGTTTATCAGCAAAATATACGTGCGCGGCGAATATCGCAAGATGGGGATAGCCCGCCTGCTGCTCGGCCGCGCCGTCAACGAGCATCCAAAGGCAAGGCGGGTATGGCTGACCGTCAACAAAGGCAACGAAACCGCCATCGCGTCGTACAAGAGAATGGGGTTTGACATGGAGGACTCGGTTGTCACCGATATTGGCGGAGGGTTTGTGATGGACGACTATATTATGGCCCGCCGGGTGGCTTTCGGTGTCGAGTTTTGACCGGCGGCGGTTTTGACAAGTCCCGCTTGACGGCGGCTGCCCGCCTGTGATACAATGACAAACCGGGTTGACATACTGAGTGTTCCCTTTGACGCGGTGACGCTTGAGGAAGCGGTGCGGAAAGGCCTGACGCTGACGCAAACCGGCGGGAGGGTCGTCACGCCCAATCCCGAAATCGTCTGGAAATGCCAGACCGACCCGGAAACGCTCAAGGCCGTCGCGAGCGCCGACTTGATTCTGGCCGACGGCGTAGGGATCGTCCGCGCCGCCCAAACGCTGAAAACTCCTCTGCCGTGCCGTGTGGCCGGCGTGGATTGGTTTTTTGCGATGCTCGGCGGTTGCGCCGAAACCGGGAAACGCGTCTTTCTGCTCGGCGGCAAACCCGGCGTCGCCGAACTGGCCGCAAAGAACGCGGAGACAAAATATCCCGGTTTGACGGTCTGCGGGACGCATGACGGCTATTTCACCGACGCCGCGCCCGTACTTGAAACCATAAAAAACGCCGCGCCGGACTTTTTGGCCGTCTGTTTGGGCGCGCCGAAGCAGGAACTGTGGATGGCGCGCAACGCCGAAGCCTTAAGCGGCGTCCTGATGGCGGGATTGGGCGGCTCGCTGGACGTACTGGCGGGCGCGAAGAAGCTCGCCCCCGGTTTTATCCGCGGGATAGGGCTGGAGTGGCTGTTCAGCGCGGTTTTGCAGCCCAAAAGAATCCCGCGGCTGTTTGTGATTCCGAAATTCATGCGGGCGGTCAAAAAGGAGGCGAAACGGTGTGCCAAAGCAGGTTGAAATGCGTTACGCGAGAGAGACGGATGATCTCCGGCCCCTCTGGAATACCGCTTTTCAACCGGACGACGCCTTTTTTGCCCGTGATTACCGCCCCGAACGGGCGCTGATCTGTTGTGACGGAGGAATCCCCGTTTCGATGCTCCATATGCTGCCCCGCACCCTCTTGCTGGGGAGACAGCCGATACGGGCGGGATATGTCATGGGAGTGGCGACAGACCCGGCGTACCGCAGGCGGGGTTTGGCGGGAAATCTGCTCAACGCCGCGATAGAATCCTTTTCTGAGCGGAGGTTTGACTGTGTGACGCTCATTCCGGCGTCTGGCACGCTGGCCTTATATTATCAACGGTTCGGCCTGAGCATGCGCGGCCGGCGGCCGATGACCGGCGGCGGCTATTTTGACGGCCGTCCCGCCTCGAATGACGACATTCCGAAACTCACCGCCTTCTATGACGCGGCATTTCCGTCCCGAGTTGAACGCGATATATTTGAATGGGAGACGATCTTACTGACGTACGCCGTCCGCATCGGCGTGGACGGCTACACAGCCGGGGACGAGCGGGGGGTTTTGGAGCGTGTGCCCGTTCCGGCCGATTCTCCTGAAAGCGAATGCGCGGCCTGTATTCTACCGCTCAATGAACAGGCGGAAACGCTGCTGGTGAAGAACCGCCCGTATATCAATCTATTGTATACCTGAGGGGGAGACTGTCAATGGTATATCTCTTTCTGGCAGACGGCGTCGCCGAGATGGAGGCCGTGACCGTCACCGAATGCCTGCGCCGCGGCGGAGCCGCCGTGCAGACCGTCGGCGTCACCGGCATGACGGTGACGGGGGCGCGGGGGATGAAGCTGCTGGCTGACATCCCGCTGGCCGATATGCCGGACGGGCCGTATGAATTGCTGGTTTTGCCCGGTGGTTTGAGAGGCGTGGAAAACCTTGCCGCATCAGAGACAATGCGGGAGCTGGTCAGGGACGCGCTTATGTCCGGAATGCCGCTGGGCGCGCTCTGCGCCGCGCCGAAAATGCTGGCCGGTATGGGGCTTATAGAGGCCCGGACGGTGACCTGCCATCCGTCGGTCGCGGAAGAGGTACGGCAGGGCGGCGCGTACGTGCTTGACCGCCCGTGGGTGCGCGAGGGCGCGCTGGTCACCGGCCGCGGGCCGGGGGCTTCCATTGCTTTCGGTATCGCACTGGTTTCGCTGCTGTTCGGCGACGGCAGAGCCGGCGCGCTGGCGGAGGAGCTGCTTGTCCCGTGGCGCTGACTAAGGCGGAACTGCGGCGGCTGTATCCGCCCGTCTCCGACGGCGGCTCTGCGGCGCGGACCCTCACCGGCCGGTGGGAGGCGAACGGCTTTCCCAAAAGCGTGTTCTGCTATATTGGCATCAAAGGCGAGTGCGTCACTGTCCCTATCCTGTGCTTTTGCCTGAGGTACGGGATTCCGCTGGCCGTGCCGCTTTGCGAAAAAAACGGCATGATGACGGCGCGCCGCGTTACGGGATTCTCCGGATTCCGGCGCGGGCCGCTCGGCATACCGGCGCCGGCGCCGGACGCGGAGGTCATGGAGGATCCGGATGTCACCGTTGTTCCCGGCCTCGCTTTTGACCGCGACGGATACCGCCTTGGACGCGGCGGGGGCTATTACGACCGCTGGCTGGCCGGGAGGGTATGCCGGACCGTCGGCCTTTGTCTCCCCGGCAGACTGCTTGACCGCTTACCGCGCGATCCGTGGGATGTTCCCGTTCAAATCGTGGAAACGGGGCGTTAAGGCCCCGTTCCCCGTTTTCGCTCATTCGCAGCAGCAACACACAATGATGAGAATGAGGATAATAAAGATGCAGCAGTTGTCCTCAGAGCCCTTAAAGCACATACCTGTCACCTCTGAACTTAAACTCGACGGGGGTTTTCCCTCATCTGACGTATCCTATGCCATATGGTTCCGGCAGGTTCGTTTTTCCGGAGGGGGGATATAGAGTATGCCTGAAAAAAAGAAAATGAAGGTGGAGTTTGAACGTAAACAGCGCGCCAATACGGGCTGTTTGCGCGGTATACTCTATTTTCTGATCATCTCCGGCACATCTCTGTTCCTCGCTGTTCTGGGCTGGGGCTGCGTCAACGACGTGCTGGCGCTTACAAAGCCGGATAAGGAAGTGACCGTTTCCATACCCCGGGACTACACCATCCCCGAACTGTCCCGCGAACTGGCGGAGCTTGGCCTGATCGAGAAGCCGTGGCTCTTTACCCTGTACTGCAACTATTCCCATGCCAAGGATAAAATTGAGCCGGGCAGCTATACGATCAACAGCAGCCTTGATTACAATGCCATCATCAAGAGTTTTGTCACCGTCGTCGAACGGGAAGTGGTGGAAGTACGCGTCATCGAGGGCAAAAATCTGGAGGAGACGTTCAGGCTGATTGCCGAGCAGGGTGTGTGCGGGTACGAAGAACTGCTGAAGGCCGCCGACGAGGAGGAGTTTTCGTTCGATTTTCTGGAGGACCTGCCGGTGCGGCCAGGACGGCTGGAGGGGTATCTCTATCCGGACACCTATCTTTTCTATACCGACGTCAGCCCGCGTTCCGTCCTGCTGAAGTTTCTCAATAATTTTAAGCTGAAACTGACGCCCAGTATGCGCAATCGTCTCAACACCATTGAATACGACCTCAACGGAATCCTGACTATCGCCTCGATGATCGAAATGGAAGCCGCCTCGGACAGTGAGAGGAACCTGATCTCCTCCGTCATTTACAACCGCCTCGGCAGGGACATGCGGCTGGACATTGACGCCACCGTCTACTACCTCGTACCGGAGCGCAAGGAGAACCAGGAACGCCTGACGGCGGAGGATTTGGAGATCGACAGCCCGTATAATACAAGAAGATACGCCGGTCTGCCGCCGGGTCCGATCTGTTCGCCCAGTTATGCCTCCATCCGCGCCGCGCTCTATCCGGCCAGCACCAAATATCTGTATTACGCGCTGGATAAAGAGAGAAATCACCGCTTTTTTAACGATTCGGCGTCATTTGAACGGTTTATCAAGAGCAAGGATTTCATTTTTAATTAAGGCGTGCGTGAATTTGTGATACCCTCCCCGGACTGAAAGGAAGACGCGATATGCAAAAGATGGGACTCAATGAGATACGGGAGAAATATCTCTCCTTCTTTGAATCCAAAAATCACCTGCGCCTCCCCAGTTTTTCGCTCATCCCCGAAAGCGACCCATCGCTGTTGCTGATCAACTCCGGCATGGCGCCGCTTAAACCGTATTTTTCCGGCGAGGCCAAACCGCCGGCCAAACGTATGACTACCTGTCAGAAGTGCGTGCGCGTCATCGACATTGACCGGGTGGGCAAAACCGATCGCCACTGCACATTTTTTGAAATGCTCGGCCACTTCTCTTTTGGAGACTATTTCAAGCGGGAGGCTATCACCTGGACGTGGGAGTTTTTCACAAACGTCATGAACCTTGACCCGTCCCTGTTATACTGCTCCGTCTATCTCGACGACGACGAGGCGTGGGATATTTGGACAAAAGAGGTCGGTATCCCCGAGAGTCATATGGCGCGGCTGGGAAAAGAGGATAATTACTGGGACATTGGTTCGGGACCATGCGGACCCTGTTCCGAGATCTATTTCGACCGGGGCGCCGAAAATGGGTGCGGGAGCCCGGACTGCAAGGTGGGCTGCGACTGCGACCGCTTTGTGGAGATCGGCAACAACGTCTTTACCCAGTTCAGCAACGACGGGCAGGGCAACTACGCTCCGCTGGCGCAGAAAAATATTGATTTCGGGATGGGGCTGGAGCGTCTGGCCTGTGTGGCGCAGGGCGTGGACAGCGTGTTTGAGGTGGATACCATTACCCGCATCCGCCGCCATGTGAGCGAGATCGCCGGCGTACCCTACAAACAATCCCCAAAGACCGACATGTCGCTGCGCGTTATCACCGATCACATCCGCTCCACCGTCATGCTCATCTGCGACGGCGTGCAGCCCAGCAACGAAAAGCGCGGCTACGTCCTGCGCCGTCTGCTGCGCCGCGCCGCCCGCCACGGGCGTCTGCTGGGCGTCACGAAATCGTTTTTGTGCGACCTCGCGGCGACGGTCATACGGGAGAGCGGGGAAGCGTATCCCGAACTGTGCCGCCGCGCCGATATGATTCAAACGGTCATCCGCCTCGAGGAGGAGCGCTTTTCCAAAACCATCGACGCGGGCCTAGCCCTGCTGCGCGATGAAATCAAGAAAACGCAGGACGGTTTTTTCAAAGGCGAGCCCGCGTTTATGCTCTATGATACCTACGGTTTTCCCATAGATCTGACGGCGGAGATTTTGGAGGAGGAGGGCCTGTCGCTTGACCGGGAGCGGTTTGACGCGCTGATGGACGAACAGCGCAGGCGCGCGCGTGACGCGAGGGCGGAGTTATCCGGTTCCGGCTGGGCCAAGCTGGATTTAGGATTGGCCAAAGAGATTACGACAGTGTTTGTCGGATATGACACGCTTTGCTGTGAAACAGGCATTTTAGCCGCCGCCGGCAATCTCCTTGTGCTGGAAAAGACTCCCTTTTATGCGGAAAGCGGGGGACAGTGCGCCGATACGGGCGTTATTACCGGGCCGGGCGGCGTTTTCCGCGTGGACGATGTAAAAAAGACCCCGGACGGTAAATTTCTGCACATCGGGGAAGTCACGGAAGGGGAGATGGAGGCGGGACAAACCGTCACCGCGTCGGTGGACGCGGAGCGCCGCGCCGCGGTCATGCGCGCGCACAGCGCGACCCATCTGCTGCAAAAGGCCCTGCGGGACGAGCTGGGAGAACATGTGGAACAGGCGGGCTCGCAGGTGGAACCGGACCGGCTCCGGTTTGACTATACGCATTTTACCGCGCCCACGCCCGGACAGCTTGCCCGTGTCGGCCTGAACGTCAACCGTCATATCCTGCAGGGTCATGTTGTATCGGTTGAGATCATGCCGCCGGAAGAGGCGAAAAAACGCGGCGCGATGGCGCTGTTTTCGGAAAAATACGGGGATACGGTGCGCGTCGTCGCAATGGGCGACTACAGCCTGGAGTTGTGCGGAGGCACCCATCTGGACACCACGGCCAAGGCCGGCTCGTTCCTGCTTCTCTCCGAAAGCTCGATTGCCGCCGGCGTACGGCGTGTCGAAGCCGTCACCGGTCTTGCCGCGCTGGAACTGGCGGTGGCGTCCGAGACGAAGCTGCGGGAAGCCGCGTCGCTGCTCAAGACCGCGCCCGCCGAGCTTATTGACCGCGCACAGGCTCTTATGATGGAACACAAGCGCCTCCAAAAGGAAATGTCGCGTCTGCGGCGCGAATTGGCGGGCGGCTTTATTGACACACTGTTGCGGGATACCTGTAAAGTAAATGGATTTACACTTATGACGGCGCAGAATCCCGACGCGGAAACATTGCGGGAAACCTGCGAAATGCTGCGCGACAGAGTACCGGATGGCGTCGCGGTCCTGTATGCGGACGACGGCCGCGGCAAGCTGACATTCTGCGCGTCCTGCGGCGCGGCGGCGGTCAAACGCGGCGTCAGGGCGGGGGATATAGTCAAAACTGTTTCCGCCCTCTGCGGCGGCAGCGGCGGCGGAAGGCCCGACGTCGCTATGGGCGGGGGAACGGACGCGGGCCGTATGAAAGAGGCGTTTGAGCAGGTGAAAAAAATCCTGGCGGAGAAAGGATGACGGATATGGACTGTATTTTCTGCGGCATCATTGAGGGTGCGATCCCATCGGGTAAGGTTTATGAGGATGACTGTCTCGTCGCGTTCAACGACGCCGCGCCGCGCGCGCCGGTCCACGTCTTGATCGTGCCGCGCGAACATATCCAAAGCGCCGCCGCCCTCACCGGATCACACGCGGAACTGTTGGGGCGGATATGGATTACGCTCCCGAAAATCGCGCAAAAGCTGGGACTGGACAGCTTCCGCGTCATCACAAACGCGGGGGCGGACGCCGGACAGACGGTTGAACACCTGCACTTTCATCTGCTGGGCGGGCGGACGCTGGATATGAATTTGGGATAGGGTATTTTTCTCTTGCATTTTTCTGTCCCTGCCCGTATAATGGACGGGCTGACGTCAAACGTGAGCTGAGCGCGAGGAGGTGAATCCATGTTTTTGGCAAAAATCCAGCTTTTTATAGCCAACGCGGCACTGTTTCTGAGTGACGGCGCGGCGGGCGGCGAGGAGGAAGCGGCGGGCGGTCTGGCTGCGCTGCTGTCTCCGCTGATCATGTTCATCCCGCTGATCGCCGTTTTTTATTTTCTGATCATCCGGCCCGAGAGCAAGCGCAAGAAGGCGGCGGCCAAGCTCCGCGCGGAGCTTATCGTCTCCGACGAGGTGGTCACCACCAGCGGCATCATTGGCAAGGTCGTGCAGATCAAAGACAACACCGTCACCATCGAAACCAGCGCCGAGCGCACCCGCATCACATTTCTTCGGGAGGCCATATCGTCCAAGGAGCAAAAGATTTCGGACTAACCATAGGCTTGCCCGCATACATTGTGGCATAGAACCGTTGTTATGGGAGGGTTTTCTATGCCGCAAAAAGAAGAAGCCAAGGGGTATGTACGCCTGATCGTCAAATGCGCGCTTATTTCACTGGCCGTGACGGTCATAATTCTCGCGCTCGCGTCGCTGCTGGTCACAAAAGGCGTGCTGGCTCCCGAATGGTCGGTTGCCATGGTACTGATTGCCGAGGCGGCCGGAGCGTTCGCCGGCGGACGGCTCGCGTCGCGCCGCGCCGCGAACCGTAAATTGCCCGCAGCCGCCCTGACGGGGTTTTGCGTGTTCCTGTTCCTGCTGATCGCCGGTTTTCTGTTCGCGTTCCCGCCCGCGCGGCACGGCCTGTTTATCTTACTGGCCGCCGTACTCCCGGCTATGGCCGGAGGACTGCAAAGCCCCGGGCGCTCCCGCTCAAGGAGATAAATCATGGTATGAAAGGGTGTCTCTCCGCATGAAACACGTCAAAACCGTCAACCGCGCCGTATTCAAAGAAAGCCTGCCGAACGGCGGCTGCGGCGAATGCCGCGCGTCCTGCCAGTCGGCCTGTAAGACCTCCTGCACGGTGGCGAATCAAAAATGTGAGCGGCCGCAGGCCGCCGTGTCCGCTGTTTTAGCTTCCATCAAAGCCTCGGCGGCCAGTCCTCTTGCTTAGATGATCCACGCCTATGAACTGTTCGGGCGATATATTGTCCTCGACGTGGAGAGCGGCGCGGTGCATGAACTGGACCGGGCCGCTTTTGACGCGCTCACGGCCCCGCCCGGGCGGTATACCGAGGAACAGGCGGAGGCCTGGCAGGAACTGATGGCTCTCAAGGAGGACGGTCTGCTGTTTACGGAACCAGGACAGCGGTCCTTTGAGGCGCGGGACGCGGATTTGCCGCTCAAGGCGCTCTGCCTGCATGTCTCGCACGACTGTAACCTGCGCTGCGCCTACTGCTTTGCTAAAACGGGCGATTTCGGCACGGGAAAGCGCGGCGTCATGCCGCCCGGGATTGCCGAAAAGGCGGTGGACTACCTGCTGGAGAAATGTGGGGGGCGGACTAACCTTGAGATAGACTTCTTCGGCGGCGAACCGCTGATGGCTTTGGAAACCGTCAGACATACGGTGGAGTATGCCAAAGAGATTGCCCCGGATAAGAATTTCCGCTTTACGCTGACCACCAACGGCGTACTGCTTGACGATGAAACAATCGAATACCTCAACAGCGAGATGGATAACCTTGTCCTTTCCCTTGACGGGCGTGCCGATGTCAATGACGCGCTCCGCCGTTTCCCGGACGGAGAAGGGTCGTACGGCGCGCTGCTGCCGCTATATAAAAAGGTCACTGAAACGCGGACGGGGGATTACTATGTCCGGGGTACATATACAAAGAATAATCTTGATTTTGTCAATGATGTTATGCATCTTGCGTCACTGGGGTTTTCCAATATCTCGCTGGAACCCGCCGTGCTGCCGCCCGGGCACCCGCTGGCGCTGACGGAGGACGACCTCCCGGCGCTGCGCGCGGAGTATGAAACGCTGTGTAAACTGCTTCAGGGACCCGTGCCGTCTTTTTCTTTCTTTCACTTCAACATTGACCTGTCTCATGGCCCTTGCGTCTATAAACGGCTGCGCGGGTGCGGCGCGGGAATCGAATACGCCGCCGTGACGCCGGAAGGGGACGTATACCCCTGTCACCAGTTTGTGGGGCGGGACGGCTACCGCATGGGCAGCGTTTTGGAGGGTAGTTTTTCCCCCGGCATATCGGCCCGTTTCAGGGCGCTGGACGACGGCGGCCGGGAAGCGTGCCGCAATTGCTGGGCACGGTATTTCTGCGGAGGGGGATGCGCCGCCGCCGGCCTGACTGTGAATGGCGATATTCTGAAGCCCGACAGGCTGGGCTGTGAGCTTGCCAAAAAACGGTTTGAATGTGCAATTTACCTAAAAACCGTTCATATGTCCGGTTGATGGGGCTGTAAATGGATAAAAAAGGAAGGCGAGATGTGTTTCGTCTTCCTTTTTTCATGACCGCCATATCTGCCACGCTCAATAAAGCGTTCCACCACATCTTGACGAGGAGAGGGCAGGGGAAAGGGGTATAGTGGGGTTTAGTTTCATGGTTAACATAATACTGTTTACATAAAACTTAGGCATAATGACGGAATTTAGTGATTACAACGATTGCTTCTTGTGTTTTCCTGCTATTTCCCGTAAACTATAGGAGCGGTTCCACCGGCTCACAGAGAAGAGAACACCCTGCGGGTCCGGCAATTTATGAGCGTAACCGGAGGCGGCATGGACGGATCAATGCGGCTGGGCGCGATCGGCGCCGGACATATGGGCGGCGCCGTTTTACGGGCCGTACTCGCCGCCGGGCTGTTTCCGCCGGAACGGGTACATATCTCCTCGCCGGTACCATCGGAGCTGGAGCCTTTTGCAAGGCGCGGCTGCCGGACAAGCACCGATAATGCGGAGACGGTGCGGAACGCTGAGCTTGTCCTGCTCGCCGTCCGCCCGAACCAGGTGGCTGGCGCCGTCGGGGAGATCGCGGGCCTGACGGAGGGGAAATGTCTCCTCTCCATCGCCGCCGGCGTGACCGTCTCCTCAATACGAAAACTGCTGCCCGCCGGCGCGCATGTCATCCGCGTCATGCCTAATCTGCCGCTGACACTCGGCGCCGGGGCGACGGTTATGGCCAAGCCCATAGACGTACCGGAGCGTTTTGTTGAAGCGGCACGGGCCGTCTTCGCCCGCTCCGGCATCGTGGAGGAGCTTGACGAATCCCTTATCAACGCCGCCACGGCACTGGGCGGAAGCGCGGTCGCTTATTTTTTCCGCGTGGCCTCGGTCATGAGTTCGTGGGCGGGAGAAAACGGCATCTCCTATGAAGCGGCTCTCCGCATTACGGCGCAGACAATGCTCGGAGCGTCAAAAATGCTGACGGAGAGCGGTAAAACGCCCGGGGAACTGGCAGACGGGGTAGCGGTACCCGGAGGGACAACCGAGGCGGCGTTCCGCGCGTTCGGCGAAGCCGGGTTTGACGAGGCCCTGCGCGCCGGAATGGAAGGGTGTAAAAACCGGGCGGACGCATTGAACTAGTATACAACTTGTCCGTTCTTCATAAGATTCCTTATGGAGGGATTTCTATGGAGACTAAACCGATGAGGCCCTTGTCGTCGTATTCTGTCGCGCTGGGTGTGATCGCGCTCGCTTTTCTGGCCGGTATCACGGGTGGCTGCCTGTTGTCGTTACAGGGCGGAGCGGCCGCGGACGGAGCCGTTGCGGACTATCTGTCGCCGTTGGCCGGGACAGCCGTGCCAAGGCCCTCTGTTGTCAGGGCGCTGATGGATACCGTTCTCTATCCCGCACTGTGCTTTCTGCTGGGATTTGCCATCCCCGGCCTCGCCTTGATCCCGGTTACCGTCTGCGCGAGGGGATTCTTTCTTGCTTACGCGATTTCCTCCTGCGCCCGCGTGTTCGGCGCGGCCGGAGGCACGGCTCTCTCTTTGGCTCTGCTGGGGCTTCCGCTGCTTCTGAGCCTGCCTTGCCTCTTTTGGCTTGGGGCGCACGGTTTGCTGAGCAGTCACGCGCTGCTCGGGTCGGCGATGCGGAAACCGGGCGTCCCCTTTAAGGGAAAAGACAGCTTTTACCGGTTTGGACTGGCCCTCTGCGCGCTGGCCGCGTCAGCCGCCGCCGAGATATACGTATGCCCTGCACTGGCAACATTTGTAAGCGCGAAACTTTAGAAAACATAAGAGGTGGGGAAATTTTCATGCTTGACGCTCTTCAGGAATACGAAATATACCTGAGCGGGGAGAAAAGAGCCTCGCAGAATACCCGTGTCTCCTATATGCGTGACCTGCGTCAGTTCGCGGGCTTTCTCGACGCTCCTCTGGAGAGGGCCGACGCCCGAACCGTTGTGGAATATGCGGGTTTTTTAGCGGAGAACGGAAAATCGACTTCCACCGTTATGCGTTCCATTGCCTCGCTGAAGAGTTTTTACGGCTTCATGCTTGACCGCGGCTACGTACATGAAAACCCCGTGCGCGGCGTGTCTCCGGCCCGTGCCGAGCGCAAAGCCCCGCAGATACTCACAGGATATGAAGTGGACCTGCTTCTGCAGGCTCCCAGATGCTCCGACCCCAAAGGATTCCGCGACAAGGCCATGCTGGAGGTGCTGTACGCCACCGGACTGCGTGTCAGCGAGCTCATAGCTCTCAATGTTGACGACATAAACCTGGGTCTGCGTTTTATACGCTGCGGCGCCGCCGGACATGAACGCGTCATCCCCGTCTATCAGGCGGCGGCGCAGGCGCTGGCCAATTATATCAGCAAGGCCCGCAACCAGATGGTCGTGAACCCCGGGGAAACGGCGCTGTTTGTCAATATCAACGGGGGACGTATGAGCCGCCAGGGTTTTTGGAAAATAATAAAGCATTATCAGGAGAAGGCTCAGATTCAAAAGCAGACCACGCCCCACACCCTGCGCCACTCGTTTGCCATGCACCTGCTGGAAAACGGCGCGGATCTGCGCTCCTTGCAGGAAATGCTGGGCCACGCCGATATTTCCTCAACACAGGTATACGCCAACATGATCAAGAACAAACTGGCAGATGTATATCAGCGGGCGCACCCGAAGGCGAAGAAATAAGATAAAACGGCGCGAACGGAAGGAGGGTTATATTGGCAGGTTTTTTCGGTTTTTTTGATTACAGCAAGCCCGGTAAGGGCGTGGATGTTGATGCGCCGCCCAAAAAGCCGTTTTTCCGCTTTTGGGAGCTCTATTGGCGCAAATTTACCCGGTTTATTCTCTTGAATATGCTCTTTTTTCTTTTTATGCTGCCAATCGTCACGCTGTTGTTCCAGACATTCAATACGTGGTTTTTCAGTATCCTGCCCGAATCTGTCCTTGAGGAGCTGTTCAAAAGCGTTGAAAGCGAGGAGGGCGGCACGTTGGTTTTCGGGATGCTGCAAAGCATTCTGATGGCTGTCCCTTACTCTGTGCCGCCGCAGGTTTCCCTGTTGCTGCTGGCCGCCTCGGCCGTCCTTTACGGCCCGGCGATGTGCGGCATGTCGTATATTCTGCGCAATTATGTGCGGGAGGAGCACGCGTGGATGAGCGACTTTTTCGCGCAGATGAAAAAAAACTTCCGTCAGGGCCTCGCGCTGGGCCTGCTGGAACTGCTTGTACTGTCCCTGCTGTTTTTTAACGTCAGCGCGCAGCCCGCGGAGGGTACCGCGCAGTGGCTGACAGCCTCATTGCCGGTCATTAAATATATCTCTATATTTCTGATCATACTGGTTTTGTTCGCGCGGCAATATATGTATGTAATGGCCGTCACATTTGATCTCCGTCTGACAGGCGTCATTAAAAACGCGTTCGCGTTTTCCATTGTGGGGCTGTTCCGCAATTTGGGCCTGATACTGGCGGAAGCCGTTCTGATCGTCGTCGTGCTGCTCGTCCCGTACGCCGACATTATTTTAGTGCCCTTTTTCTTCTTCTCGTTCACGGGATTTTTGACTATGTTCGCCTGTTTCCCGCTGATACACAAGCATATGATCCTTCCGTCACAGGAGAGGAAAGAGCTCGGCGAGGCGGACAGTGACGGCGAAGGTTCAACATAGCCGCGGAGCAGACGGGTTGATACTTGACAGGCTTCCGGCGGCAGGCTATAATAAGGGGCGGTTCTTTGTGGAGAGATGTCCGAGTGGTCGAAGGAGCACGACTGGAAATCGTGTGTGCGCAAAAACGCACCCGGGGTTCAAATCCCCGTCTCTCCGCCATTTTGTATAGTAGTCGGGATCTGAACCCCTAGGGTTAGGAACCGGCTGCTATTTCTTTTTTAGTCCTTGATAAAGTTCTTCTCGTTTCATATGGGAAAAAATATTTCCGCGACAGAGTTCTTTGATAAAAAAGTGCTATGCAAATGGAAGGGCTTGTGCTATGATGAAACATAGATGCATATAGTTCCATCATTATAAAAGGAGGAGATTAGTCATGAGAAGTTTTACAACACTCGATCTGCAATATGCACACAGGTTCTATGGGTTCAAAGGCGAAGCGCAATATCTGCACGGGCATACGGGAATACTGACTCTTGAAGTCGAGGATACCGTCAACGCGGGGGTTAATATGGTATTTCCATGCAACGAAATCAAGAAAACCGCTTGGGAAGTCTTACAGAATTTTGACCACGCTCTTATCTTGCGGGAAGATGATCCATTGCTCTCCGCGATTCTCGGAGTATATGAAAAACAAGGCATCAAAGACGGCGCACCGACCAATAAACAAAAAGGACCGGCTTTCAAGACGGATTTTGCCACAGCTTACCCGGAATGCCGGTTAGTGGTTACCAAAGAAACAATGACCGTTGAGGGCATGATCAAAATCGTTTACGATCTGCTAAAGGACAAACTGAATATCGTTAAGATCACGTTTACAAGTGGAGTAAACGGCGCGACAGAAGAATACGCGCCTCACAGGGAGATAGCGCGTTGCCCGCTTTGCGGAATTGCGTTGAACGAAAACGGTGTTTGCCCTAAATGCGGATACAAAGCCTAAGACGTTTATGAGACGCATCGGATGAGTGTGTCCATAATACGGGGGACCGAATACATAGCAATGAGTTTTGAGCAAATCCGAACTCACGCCAATCGGCGGCGGGTTTGGATTTGTTTGTTTTGTGCGCTGGTAAGGCTCTCAGCTTTGGATTGGTTATTCTCTGCACCGTTGAAAATAGATGCGAGCCCGACCCGATGTTTTTTTGTCGGGGAGGCGTTCGCTTTTGTTTTTTTACTCGAATGAAGGACTGGTGACGTGCATGAACAAACCTAAGATGATTATATTTGACTACGGGCATACGTTGCTTTACGAGCCGGGGTTTGATTTTCTGCACGGTGAAGAAGCGTTATTTGAGTATGTAAAGAATAATAAGAATGGCTTGACGCCAAAGCAAGTCAGTGATTTTTCGCAGAAGCTATTTGAGAAAATCGGCGTCGCTCGGGAATTGGGTTTGGAACTTCACGAATGGCAGTTTCAAAGGTTCTTGTATGAGTACCTCGAAATAGAACTTTCAATTTCGCTTCCCGAAGCGGAAAGAATATTTTGGTATCATGTTTCCGCAGGTAAGATAATGCCGAACGCGGACAAGATGATTGATTTCATTAACACAAACGGCATACGAAGTGGCGTTATCAGCAATATCGGCTTTTCGGGCGCGGCGTTGACCGAACGCATTAACCGGCTGTTACCGCATAACAGGTTTGAATTTATTATCGCGTCAAGCGAATATATGTTCCGTAAGCCAAATCCAATGCTGTTTGAACTCGCGTTGAAAAAGGCAGGATTGAACGCCGGAGACGTGTGGTTTTGTGGTGATAATATTAAAGCGGATGTGGAAGGTTCGGTAGCTGTCGGTATATTCCCTGTATGGTACGAAGATGAATCAGTCGAAAATCCGTGGCGTGGACAGAACAATGAGATAAAACCCACTTGTAAGCATTTACATATCCACGATTGGCTCGAATTGATTGACATTTTGAAAGGGGTACACGATGAACCATAAAGGAACAGTTACGCTCGAAACCGAGCGCCTTATTCTGCGTCGATTCACGATGGACGATGTTACAGACGCATATAACAACTGGTTGTCTGATCCTGATGTTGCCATGTATATGCAGTGGGACGCGCATACTGATGTCAACCAAACACAAGAATGGGTTTCCCGTTATTATGTTGAAAATTATGAAAAAAACAATTTTTACCGATGGGCGATTGCCTTGAAAAAAGATAACAAGGTTATCGGTTCTGTGGGGTTTAATATTGAACGCGAATATGATTCTGTTGCGGATGTATCATATGCCTTGTGTAAAAGATTCTGGAATAAGGGGATCATGAGCGAAGCGTTGATTGCTGTTGTTGCATATGCGTTTAATGAAGTTAAAATTAACCGCCTTGAAGCGTTCCATGCCGTTGCAAATCCGAGTTCAGGTAAGGTATTGCAAAAATCGGGAATGAAATATGAAGGTCACGCACGGCAAAAATACCGAAACCGTCTAAGGGGTTTTGAAGATTGCGATTTGTACTCCATCCTCGCGGATGACTATTTCGGCAAAAATAAGGCGGAAATTTCAATTGTGCCTTACGAGCGGAAATATCACGACGATATGCTATTCTGCTTTCTTGCAACGAAAGACGCAATCGGTAAATACGCGCCCGACCCACAGTGGAGCAAGCCTACGTTGAAAGATGATTTAATCGACATAGAAAAGTATTATATCGGACAAGGCGATGTTTTTTATCTGGCGATTGACAAGCGCGACCGCGTTGTCGGAATGATTGGAACTCAAACGACGTCGCCAATGGAATTATGGTTGAAACGCTTGTTTATTAAGCCGGATTTGAAAGGCAAAGGGATTGGGAGTAAATTGCTTTCAGCCATCGTCGATTACGCTGCCGGAAAAGGCGTGACCGAAATCCATACGCGCTTTGCGTCTTGGTATCGTGAAGCAGCGGTTTTTTATCCGGCAAAAGGTTTCGTTGAAATCGAACCTGATGATTATTTGCGCCACATGGTAAAACGATTGAGATAGCGTTCCGCAGGAACACGCAGCAGACGGCAAAGCCGGCTTCACGCCCTCCCCGGAAATGAGGAGGGCGTGAGCGTAAGGGCCTGCTTATATATACAGTTTTTGCGCAAACCGTGTATCCGCTAAAACGCCTTATATGTATACCGGTTGCGCCCGCTCTGCTTCGACGCGTACAGCGCTTCGTCGGCGCGCTGCACATAGTCTTCCCATGTCTGCATATACGCCACTTTACCGGTGGTAACGCCGACGGAAACGGTCACGCAAGGGGCCGATGCGTTATCGGGGTGGGGGATATTCAGCCCGCGCACGCCCTCCAGCAGTTTTCCGGCAATGACGCACGCGCCGTTTTCATCAGTGTTGGGCAGCGCGACGACAAACTCCTCCCCTCCATACCGCGCGGCAAAATCCCCGCTCCTTCCGGCGGCGGCGGCCACCGCCCCCGCGACCGACCGCAGGCATACATCCCCCTGCTCATGCCCGTATGCGTCGTTGTACTTTTTGAAAAAGTCGATGTCGATCATCAGTATGCCGAGCATACCGCCCGACCGGGAGAGGGCTTCCATGATATGCTCAAGATTGTTTTCCATAAAGCGCCGGTTATAGATGCCGGTCAGCGCGTCCACATTGGCTTTGGTAAAGAGATCCCGTATCGTCTGCGAGAGATGCCCGAGCTCGTCGTCACGGTCGAGCCCGTAAATCAACTCGATATTGTTTTCCTTCATCTCCGCCAGACTGCGGTCCAAATATCCCAGGGGCCTGAAAAACAAACGGTAGTTGGCCGTGCTTGTGAACAGGGCGAACGCCAGCAGCAGGACCAGCACGGTCACGGTGAGGGGAATAAAGACCGAAATATCAAAGAGCGACGAGGAGCCGGACAGGATCACAACGGCCCAGCCGGAACCCGCTATCGGCGTTATCGTCATCCGGCGGTAAGGACCCGACGAAAGCCTGACCTCCGCGGGGCCGTTTCCTTCCATATAGGACCTCACGGCCGACAGTATCTTTGGGTCGGAAAACTCGTCCTCAACAGTGCTTTCCGTCAGGCTGTACAGGAAATCCCTGTCGTCCATCCGCGCGCTGTCCATATGGATGGCGCCGTTTGCGCCGATGATAAGCCCGCGCAAAAAATTGCTCTCGTAGTGGGAGAAAAGCTCCCCGACGACATGTGAAAATTCAAGCCCGGTGCAGATGACCCCAAGGATAACGCCGTCCCGCAGCACTTTGTAATCAAGCCATACCCGCTTTCTCCGCATGATATGGTCTATGTCAATGCTCAGGATGTAGTCGCCGTCCGAGCTCACGCACTCAAAATACCATCCGTCCTGTGGATTGTCCGCGTTCAGCACGGCTACCGGCTCAATACGGTCGGCGTTGTAATCGGTTTCTACTCTGTACTCGTTCAGGGACGATTCCGAGCCGACATACAGGTTGAAGCTGTAAAGCTCTCCCACGACGCCCGCCAGTTCCGCGTACGCGCGGGCTTTCTTTGCCCCGTCGGATTCGTCGGCCAGCCATTCCGTGACGGCGGGGGAATGGGCCGCCTTGGACATGAGACTGATCTCCTTGTCGATACGGGCGGCGAACGCCCCGGCGGAACTGGAAGCGTAACGCCCGGCATATTCGGCGGATGTTTTTGTGACGATGCCCTCAAAGGCAAACGCCATCACCCCGGCCAATATGCAGAACGCGAGAGTAAAGAGCAGGATATTGGCGTTGCGGAAACGCGTAAACATCCTGCCCTTTCCGGCCGCTTTTCCGGATTTTTTTGCTTGGCGAGGTTCCATACGGACACCTCCTTATGTGTTGGCTAAACACTAACACAAACGCGGGCGAAAATCAATCCCAAGCCTAATCTATCTTTTTAATGGTTACCAACCCGCCCTTGCTGAGGTCGAGACCGGGCGAGCCTTTGTATTCCACAGTCCCCATGCCGCCCGCGTCAATACGCAGGGTTTCGGAGCAATTCACACGCACCGTGCCGACGCCGCCGAGTTCCACATTTGCCTCCCTTGTCTGTAAGGCAAGCGCTTCCAGCTCGCCCGCCCCGCTAAGGCGGAAATCCGCGCTGTCCGCCGTGCCGGAGAGTTTCAGGCTTCCCGCGCCGGCAATGCCGATGGACAGCCTTTTCACATCCAAATCGGCTGTGCCGGAGGCCGCGCCGGACAGTTGAAAGGTAAACGAGTCTGCGGTGATGGTGTCAAACGCCTTGAGTTCGCACGCTCCCTCGACAGTCAAACTGTTCAGCGCGGGCGTGGAAACGGTCAGAACGGGAGTTTTGCCGCCGGAGGTGGATATGTTTTTTGTGTAGCGGAAAACCAGCGTGCCGCCGACGACTTCCAGCGAGACGTATTCCTCCAGATTGGGTTGGATGTCCAGTGTCACGGCGTCGGAGGAGGATGCGTAATAGTTGATTTGGCAGTGGCCTTTGATCACTATCGCGCTGTAACCGCCGACAGGGTATTCGTACCGCTGCAAATCCCCCTCGCCTCTGACGCCGGCGCCGCCGAAAGAGGGGAAGTTGGTGACCACGCATCCGGACAGACAGGCGGCGAGGATTACCGCGCACAACAGAAACAAAACAATCTTTTTCACAGGTTCATCTTCCTTTCCATCAGTTTTGACGTCAGAACAAACAGCCCCGCGGCCTCCAAAAAGGTGAGCAGGAGATACAGCCACGCCCCCGTCCATCCGTCAAGTGTTATGGTAATAAATATCCTGTACCGCTCAATAGTCCCGAACGGCGCAATAATCAGAGGCAGCAGGCTCACGGCGTAGACGCACCCGCAGGCCAGCAAAAAGGTCATCAGCCATGACGCGGGCATTTTGTAAAAGATCGACTTTTTCGCCGTTACGCAGAAGAGAATAATCATAGCGGCCAGCAGATAGCAAGCCATCAGGAACAGGACGCCGTAAAGGATTTCGGCGGCATAGTCACGGACGGCGTATCCAAACTCGCGCCAAAGGTTCCCTACATTCGCTAAGTTGAAGGAGAGGACGACCTCACCGGTGATGACGGCGGCCATGGTGACAATATCCAGTATCATCATGGTCAAAACGGACGCCAGCAGGAATTTCCGGCGCGGCGCGGGGGTCAGCGCGTGCAGGTAGGCGTCGGGCGTGGCACAGAGCCGTTTGGACATAGCCACGTCGCTCGCGATATTCGCGCCGAACATAACGGCGATACCGATGCCGGCGAGGGAGACCGCGGTGATTTGGGCGGCTTCCGGGAGAAAGCCCAGTGAGCCGAGGACGGCAAACACCAGCATCATAACGGAAATCACGGCGAACACGATGCCGCGCAGATACAGCTCCGCCCTGAACGTATACTTAAATTGAGCCTTCATGGATAAACACCTCCAAATATGCCTGTTCCACCGTCTGCCCGCGCTGTTCGCGTATGTCGTCGCAGCCGCCGGAAAACACGACTTTGCCCTTTGAGAGAAAATGTACGCTGTCCAGAATGCGCTCCGTGTCTTTCACCATATGGGTCGATATGAGGATGGACGCGTCTTCCGGTTTCAGGGTGAGGATGGCGTCGATGATCTGCGTTTTGCCCACCGGGTCGATCCCGTCCAGCGGTTCGTCCAGCAGATACAGCATTGTTTCCCTCGAAAGGGTCAGCCCCAGGATGAGCCGTTCCCGCATACCTTTGGAAAGCCTGAGGATGCGCGCGTTCAGAAACTCTTCCAGCCCGAGGGTGTCTATAAGTTTTCCGGCGCGCGCCTCCGAGTAATCGGGATACATGTCTTTATAAAAGGTAAACGCGTCCCGCACGCGCATCCAGCGGGGGAACATCATGGCGTCCGGGCAGAAGGCGACGGTTTTTCGCGCGTCCGGCCCCGGCGCGGCGTCTCCGGGATAGCGTATCCCGCCCGCCGTGGGCTGGAGCAGCCCCGCCACCGTCTTGAGCAGGGTGGTCTTGCCGGAGGCGTTCGGCCCGAGCAGGCCCACGATCTGCCCCGCGGGGATGGAAAGATCCGCGCCGTTCAGGGCGCGCAGCCCCCCAAAGCTCTTTTCGAGGCTCCTGACCTCAAGAATCGGCGTCATGTTGTTCATCTCCTTTCATATACGCGGTGAGTTCCGTTACAATGTCCTCGTCCCCGCAGCCCAGCGCCCGCATTTCCTCAACGAAGCGGCGCAGGGACTCGAGAGCCAGTTCCCGGCGTGTTTGGTTAAGCATCGTGTCGTCCTCCGTAAAAAAATATCCGGTACCCCGTTTGCTGTAGATCAGCCCGTCACGCTCCATTTCCTGATACGCGCGCTGGCAGGTGTTGGTGTTGACTTTCAAAAGCGCCGACATCTCCCGGATCGACGGGATGCGTCCGCCCGGCGGGGACTCTCCCCGCACAAAAGCCCTGCGGAACCGCAATACGATCTGGCGGAAGATGGGCGTCCGGTCGTCAAAGTCAAAACCCCAGCTTTCCACTGTCAACAATAGTATCACCCCTTTCAGTGTACCACTACACTATCACACAGTTGCACAGCTGTCAATAGGAAAATTAAATAATTTTTTGCGGCGGCGGGGGAGCGGGAGAATACAATACGGGCGCACTGCAAAAAAGCCCTCCGAAAACTTCCCCGCCGCCTGCACGGGGAGGGCGGCAAGCTGACATTTACGGAAGTTTTGGAGCGCACAGGCTTGACAAGCGGGGAAATCAACATTATATAGCAAATTAAGCAACATTCGCCTTAAAATTCACAAATACGACACAACTCCCACACAATTGTGTGACATCTCTCCGCTATGATGGAAGTATCATCCCGGCGTGGAAATGTCTGTTCGGTTCGGAGGGTGTCTTATGAATACGCAATATAGGCGAAAGCGCCGTATGGGCCTGTTCGCGGGCGCAATATTCGTTATATCCATAACACTGTTGATCGCTCTGGCCGCGCCGCGCGAAAACAGTCCGGCGGGAAACGCGCCGCCCTCAACCGAAAATACGGGCAGTCTTCCCCCCGCGCAGCGGCTCATCGTGCTCGATCCCGGCCACGGCGGTCACGACCCGGGCTGTGTGTATGGCGGGTACTTTGAAAAGGACTTGAACCTTTCCTTGGCGCTAAAAGTGAGAGACGCCCTGAAAGAGCAAGGCTTCCTTGTTCTTCTGACGCGGGAGGACGACAGCGCGGTATCGCCGGAAGACCGGGCGGCGATACCGCAAAACGCCGGAGCCGACATCTTTATCAGCATTCATCATAATTCGCTGGAAGACGACACCGTGACAGAGGGGATTGAGACTTGGTACAACGATGGAATGAACAGGCTGAACGCGTCGTTTGCCGGTTACATACAAAACGAGGTGTCCTCCGCGACGGGGGGGAAAAACCGGAAGCTGAAGATCAGCGACAGGCTGATCGTGCTTCAGGGAGCGTCAATGCCTTCCTGCCTTCTTGAGGCAGGGTTTCTAAGCAGCGATAAGGAACGGATGCTGCTGGTCACGGGGAATTATCAGGATAAGCTCGCGCGGGGCATTGCCGATGGCATCGTACGGTTTTTCAATGAGGCAGTTTGACGCGGCGTATCTTTCTTTTACATTTGGATAGCTAAATAACACAAACGCGGGGTCTTATGTTGACGCCGGGGCGGGGAGGAGGGCAGTTTACCAGCCCCGCCGCTCCCGGAGAACGGAGCCGTCGATATGCGCGACGCCGGGTGAGCATGTCCGGGCCATTGCCCCGGCCAGTTGCGCGGTCATCTTCCGGATGGCGTCCGCCGCGCCTTCCGCGCCGTTCTCCGACAGCGGCCCCATCAGGGCGCGCCCCACCGAGACGGCCGTCGCGCCCAGCGCCAGCGCCTTGAAAACGTCCAGCCCGCTTTCCGCGCCGCAGTCCAGAAAAACGGGCATGTCGCCGCCGGCGGCCCGGACGATTTCCGGCAGCATCAGCAGCGGCGGCGCGGCGTAGTCCAGTATCCCGTGGTGGTGGGAAACCACGATGCCCTTAACGCCCGCCTGCGCGCACAGCAGGGCGTCCCGCACGCTCAGCACCCCTTTGATAATGAACGGCAGCTTGGTGGCGCTCACAAACCGCCTGATGTCATCCAGCGTTTTCCCCGCCATCGGCAGGCCGAGTACGATGTCCTGTTCGCCCCTGCCGTTGAAAGCGTGGTCGATGTCCATACCCACGGCGATACAGCCGCATTGCTCCGCGTGCGCGATCCTGCGGAGGATGACGGCGCTGTCGGCGTGGGGCTTTATGATCTTGATGGTTTTCGCGCCGGCCGCCGTAATGCGCGTCAGTTCCTCATCCTCTCCCATGCCGGCCCACATGACCGCGCCCGCGGCCTTCGCCCCCCTCGCCAGTTCGGCCATCCCTCCGGGGTGGCATTTGTCCAG
Source organism: Oscillospiraceae bacterium (assembly GCA_031254575.1). Lineage (GTDB taxonomy): Bacteria > Bacillota > Clostridia > Oscillospirales > UBA929 > UBA929. Next base: position 26,729 of record JAIRUE010000010.1, read on the forward strand.
ATGTGACAGCGCCGCCGTCATTACGGGCGTTTCAAACGTCTCGCCGTACAGGGTCAGCTTTGTGTCGGGGACGGCCGCGCCGATATGCCGCATTTCGATCAGCAGCGAATCAAAATACGCGCGCGTGATGCGATTTGCGTCCCCGGAGTTTGTTTGTTCCATGGCGTATTTTCACCTCCCGTCAATTATACCGCGAACGCCGGCGGTTTTCAAAACTTTTTTGAGCGCGCGTCCCGATTTCGGGCGCAAAACAGTTGCGGGGGAAGGGGGGCTGTGATATGATAGACAAAATCGCTGAAACAGGCCCGCTGGGTTATAAAAAGGAGGAACCATATGCAATACGGTCATTTCGACGAGACAAACAGGGAATACGTCATCACCAATCCGGCAACGCCGTCGGCGTGGGCAAACTATCTCGGCTCTCCCGAATACGGCGCGATCATCTCCGGCAACGCGGGCGGCTACAGCTTTGTCAAATCGGGCGCCAACGGGCGGATCATCCGCTACCGCTTCAACGGCGTGACGAACGACCAGCCGGGCCGGTATATCTACCTGCGCGACGCCGAAAGCGGCGATTACTGGTCGGCGTCGTGGATGCCGGTCGGCAAGCCTCTGGATACTTACCGCTCGGAATGCCGCCACGGTACGGCGTATACCGCCATTTCCTCCGAATACGGCGGTATTAAGACAGAAACGCTGTATTATGTGCCGCTCGGCGCGACCCACGAGGTATGGCGGCTCAAAGTGACCAATGCCGGCGAAAAGCCGCGCAAGCTGGCCGTGACGGGCTACGTGGAGTTTACTAACGACTCCAACTATGAGCAGGACCAGGTTAATCTGCAATATACCCTCTTCATCACCCGCACCTATTTCCGCGGCGACCATATCCTCCAAAGGGTCAACGAGAACTTTGCCGACCCCAATAAGGAGCGCTTTTTCGGCGTCGCGGGCGCGGAGGTTTCCTCCTATTGCGGCGACCGCGACAAATTCGTGGGTCCGTACCGCGGGTATCATAACCCTATCGCCATGACGGAGGGCTTACAAAACGACCTCAACTACAACGACAATTCCTGCGGCGCGCTGCAAAGCGAACTGACGCTGGCCCCCGGCGAAACAAAGGAGATCGTCTATCTGCTGGGGCAAAAGCCGGGGACGGAGGCCGCCGCGCTGATCGGCGCGTACAAGCCGGGCCGCGTGGATACGGAAATCCGGGAGCTCAAGGCGTATTGGCACGGCAAGCTGGATAATCTGCAGGTCAGGACCCCAGACGACAAATTCAACAACATGGTCAACGTCTGGAACGCCTACCAGTGCTTCATCACCTTCATCTGGTCACGGGCCGCCTCGTTCCAATACTGCGGGCTGCGCAACGGCTATGGATACCGTGACACCGTTCAGGACATACAGGGCATTATCCACCTTGATCCGGGCATGGCCCGCAAGCAGATCGAATTTATGCTCTCGGCGCAGGTGTCCAACGGCGCGGGCCTGCCGCTGGTCAAATACAATCACAGCCCCGGCAAGGAGGATACGCCCGACGACGTTTCCTATGCCAAGGAGACCGGCCATCCGAGCTACCGCGCCGACGACGCGCTGTGGCTGTTCCCGACGGTGAAAAAGTACATTGACGAGACGGGCGAGGTCGCTTTCCTCGATCATGAGGTTCTCTACGCCAATATGGACAAAAAAGCGTCCGTCTATGAGCACTTAAAACGCGCGATACAGTTCTCGATGGACAATCTCGGCGCGCACGGGATGCCCGCCGGCCTGCACGCCGACTGGAACGACTGCCTGCGGCTCGGCAAAAAAGGCGAGTCTACCTTTGTGCTGTTCCAGTTGTGCTACGCCATGCGTATTCTCAAAGGGTACGCCGAGATGAAAAAGGACGGCGATTACGCGGCGTGGCTCGCTCAAAAACTGGAGGAGTATTCCAAGATAAACGAGCTGTGCTGGGGCGGCGACCGCTGGGTGCGCGGTTTCCGTGAGGACGGCGAGGTCATTGGCAAACGCGGCGACCCCGAGGCGTCGATGTGGCTCAACCCGCAATCGTGGGGCGTCATCTCCGGCGTGTCCACGCCCGAGAGGGGAGAGCTGACCATGGACTCCGTATACAGGGAGTTGAATACCCCTTACGGAACGATGGTCATGTACCCGTCCTATCAAGAACACGCCTTTAACGGCGCGCTGATGGTCTGTTTCAATAAAGGCTCCAAGGAAAACGCGGGCATTTTCTCCCAGACCCAGGGCTGGGCTATTTTGGCCGAGGCGCTGCTGGGGCGCGGCGACAGGGCCTTTGAGTATTGGCGCGAAGCCTGTCCCGCTTACATGAACGAGAAGGCCGAACAGCGCGTGCTGGAGCCGTATATCCACGGCCAGTTTATTGAGGGCAAAGACAGCCCGTTTGCCGGGCGCGCCCATGTGCACTGGCTGACCGGCACGGCGTCCACCGTCATGGTGGGCACGGTCGAAGGCATCCTCGGCCTCCGCCCGGCGCCGGACGGCATTGTCATCGACCCCTCGGTGCCGCACGAGTGGAAGGACTGGAGCATGGTCAAGAAATTGCGCGGCAGGACGCTGAATATAAAAATATCCAATCCCGGCGGAAGCCAGCACGGCGTCAAGTCCGTGACGGTCAACGGGCAGAAACTGGACGGGTGCTTTATCCCCGATTC
>JAIRUE010000093.1 GCA_031254575.1 Oscillospiraceae bacterium
GGCTCAATTGCTAGCGTCATGCCGGGCAGCAATCTCGGACCCCGTTTCCCGTCGCTGAAGTTGGGCTCCTCCGGGTCTTCGTGGAGATCGCGCCCCACACCGTGCCCCGTCCAGTCCCGCACGACGTCACAGCCTCCGCTTCGCGCCAGGTTTTGAATCGTCCCCGAGATGTCGCAAACCCTCGCGCCCGGAACGGCCCGCGCCGCCGCCGCGTAAAAGCACCCGCGCGTAACCTCTATCAGCCGCCGGGCCTCACCGGAAACCTCGCCCACCGCGAAGGTCGCGGCGGTGTCCCCGTGAAATCCCTCAAAGTACGCGCCGACGTCGATGCTGATAATGTCGCCCTCCCGCAAAATCCGCCGCCGGGACGGTATGCCGTGGATGACCTCCTCGTTGACCGAGGTGTTGCAGGAGGCCGGGTAACCGCGATACCCCAAAAAGCTGGGGGAAGCGCCGTGCCGCCGGATAAGGCGCCGTACGGCGTCGTCGATCTGCCTTGTCGTTACGCCCGGGCGTATGAGCCTGCCGCCTTCGATGAGCGCGAGCGCGGCGATACGCCCGGCTTTCCGCATGGACTCGATCTCGCGCCCGGACTTGACCAGAATCATGCGAGCGTTTCCATGACGCGGCGATTGATCTCCTCCACGCCGCCGGTCCCCACAACGCACCGGAGGCGGCCCAGCCGCTCGTAAAACCCCTTGAGCGGTTCCGACTGCTCGTGATAGACCCGCAGCCGCTCCCGTACCGTTTCGGGCTCGTCGTCGATCCTCCGGATCAGCGCGGCCCCGCAGGAATCGCAGACGCCTTCCTGTTTCGGGGGGTTGTTCCGCTGGTGAAAGACCGCGTTGCAGGCGGGACAGACGCGCCGTCCGGCCATACGGTTTTCGATGTCGCTGTCGGGAACTTCTATCGAAAGCGCGACTTCCGGGCTGATACCCAAATCCTCCAGCAATTCCGCCTGGGGGATGGTGCGCGGGAACCCGTCAAGGATATACCCGTCCGCGCAGTCGCCGCCGGTAAGCCTCTGCCTGAGGGCCTCGGCGACGATCTCATCCGGCACCAGTTTGCCGGAATCAACGAACGCCTTGGCTTTCATGCCGATGTCCGTCTGCTCCCGTATGGCGGCGCGCAAGATGTCGCCTGTGGAGATAACCGGTACGGCGAGGTTTTTGCCGATCATCGCGGCCTGCGTCCCTTTGCCGGACCCCGGCGCGCCCAAAAGAATCAACACCATTATTCCAAAAACCCCTTGTAATGCCGCATCATCATCTGCGATTCAATGGCCTTGACCGTCTCCAGCGCGACGCCGACCACGATCAGCAGCGACGTACCGCCCATAGCGAGCCCCCCGACCGTCATCACCCTCGCCATAATGATCGGCATGACGGCGATGACCCCTAAAAAGAGCGAGCCGAAGAGAGTGATGCGATTCAACACCTTACGTATAAAGTCGCTGGTGGGCTTCCCGGGACGGAAGCCGGGGACAAAGCCGCCGTTTTGCCTCAAATTGTTGGCGATCTCAATGGGGTTAAACTGTATCGACTGATAAAAATAGCTGAACGCTATAATAAGCAGCAGATAGACGACGGCGTAAGGCCACGATTCACGGCCGAACCATCTCTCGATGCCTTCGCTCGCGCCTCTGGAAATGAGGGACGCGATCGTCGTGGGAAAGGTGACAATGGAGGAGGCAAAGATGACCGGCATGACGCCCGACATATTCACCTTCAAAGGCAGATAGGTGCTCTGCCCGCCGTACATCTTGCGCCCGACCATGCGTTTGCTGTACTGCACGGGGATACGGCGCTCGGCGTTGGTGATGTATACGACAAACGCCACGGCGGCGACGGCCAGCGCGAGAATGACAAAGAGCTGTATCCAGCCGTTGGGCTGCTGGATCAGCGCGATGCCGCTGTTCACCATAGACGGCCCGCGCGATACGATCGAAGCAAAGAGGATAATCGAAATACCGTTGCCCACCCCGAACTCGGTAACCTGCTCGCCCAGCCACATGATGAACGCGGAGCCGGCGGTCAGCGTCAGGACGATGACGGCTCCCGCGAAAAAGCCGGTGTCGGTCAGCACGCCCATCTGGCGCATCATCATATACTGGCCCCAGCCCAGCAGAAGACCGAGCGCGACGGTGGCGTAGCGGGTGATCGAGGCGATCTTCTTCCGGCCCTCCTCGCCGCCTTCCTTCTGAAGCCGCTCCAGCGCCGGGATGCCGACGGTGAGCAGGTTCATGATGATAGAGGCGTTGATATAGGGCTGGATGGACAGGGAGAAGATGGACGCCTGGGAAAACGCGCCGCCGCTCATCATGTTGACAAGGCCGAGCGCCGTATTGGCAAGCTGATCCTCAAACAGCAGCGAAAATTCCGCGGCGTTGACGAAAGGCGTAAACACCTGTGCGCCAAACCGGTAGATGGCCAATATGCCGACCGTAAACAGGATCTTGTTCCGCAGTTCTTTGATCCGCCACGCGTTGCGCAGTGTTTCAATCATACCCATACCTCTTTCGCGCGTTTTTCGCGCGCCGCGTTATACGTCGAGACACTTCCCGCCCGCCGCTTCGATCTTCTGTCTTGCCGACGCCGAAAAACTGTCCGCGGTGATGTTGAGCGCGACGGAAATCTCCCCGCCGCCCAGCACTTTCAGCCCGTAAGGGCACTTGCGCAGAACGCGGCGTTCAAGCAGGACGTCCTTTGTGACGTCCGCTCCCGCCTCAAACCCCTCGAACGCGCCGAGGTTTACGGCGGTCAGCGGCTGAGCGAAGCGGTTGTTGAAACCGCGCTTCGGCAGACGTATCTTGAGCGGCATCTGCCCGCCCTCAAAGCCGCGCTTGCGGCTGTATCCGCTGCGGGCTTTCTGGCCTTTGTGCCCCCGCCCGGAGGTTTTGCCGTTGCCCGACGCGGGACCGCGCCCGACGCGGAAACCCCCGCGCCGCGAACCCTCCGCCGGGGCCAGTTCATGCAGTTTCATTCAGATTCCCCCTGTACCCGGACAAGGTAGCGGATCTGCGCCAGTTTTCCGCGCGTCGCCGCGTTGTCGGGCTGCTCGGTCGTATTTCCTATCCGCCTCAGCCCGAGGCTGTGGGCGGTGGCAATATGCTTGTCATGGCGGCCGTTGAGGCTTTTTACCAATGTAATCTTAACCATGGCGGACCTCCAGTATGCTCTCCGGCGTCTTCCCGCGCACCCGCGCGACGTCGGCGACGCTCTTAAGCGACTTCAGCCCTTCCATCGTCGCGGTGACGACATTCTGCGGGTTGTTGGAGCGGAGGCATTTGGTCCGCACGTCGCGGATGCCCGCCGCCTCCATGACGGCGCGCACAGGACCGCCCGCGATGACGCCGGTACCGGGCGCCGCCGGTTTGAGCAGCACGCGGCCCGCGCCGAAAGCGCCGATGACCTCGTGGGGGATGGTGGTTCCCTTCAGGTTTATCTTGACCAGATGCTTCTTCGCGTCCTCGATCCCCTTGCGGATGGCGTCGGGGACCTCGCCCGCCTTGCCCAGGCCAAACCCCACCGTCCCGCTGCCGTCGCCAACGACGACCAGGGCGGCGAATTTGAAGATGCGCCCGCCCTTGACGGTTTTGGAAACGCGGTTGAGGGAGATGACTTTTTCCTTCATGTCGGACGCGCCCGCGTCATATTTTTGTTGTTGGTAAGGCATTTTGGCGATCCTCTCCTCTCAAAACTCCAGTCCGGCTTCCCGCGCGCCTTCGGCCAGCTCCAGCACGCGCCCGTGGTAGAGATAGCCGCCGCGGTCGAAGACGACGCTTTTGACGCCCTTTTTGACCGCACGCTCGGCGACCAGTTTGCCCACCTCGCGGGCGCCCTCCTTGTTACTGCCGGTCTTGCCCTTGAACTCCTTATCCAGCGACGAGGCGGAGCACAGGGTCGTCCCCGTCGTGTCGTCGATGACCTGCGCGTAGATGTGGTTTAAGCTGCGGTATACGTTGAGGCGCGGACGGGACGCCGTGCCCCCGATTTTCCCGCGCACCCGCCTGTGTCTCCTCCGGCGCTGCGCTTCCGTATCAGGCCGCTTGACCATTTCCCCCGCCTCCTCTATTTCTTCTTCCCGCCGGCCTTGCCCGGCAAGCGCCGGATAACCTCTCCGGCGTATTTGATGCCCTTGCCCTTAAAGGGCTCCGGCGGGCGTTTTTCGCGTATCTCGGCGGCAAGCTGGCCCACGCGCTGCCTGTCGCTGCCCGAAACGGTGATCCTGTTTCCCTCCACGCCGATGGACAGCCCCTCGGGCGGGTCGACGAACACCTGATGCGAGTATCCGACGTTGAGAACAAGCTGTTTGCCCTGCATAGCGGCGCGGTACCCGACGCCGTTGACCTCAAGCTGCTTGGTAAAGCCCGCCGTGACGCCCACGATCATGTTGTCGAGCAGAGTGCGCGCCAGGCCGTGCTGGCTCTTATGCTCCTTGCTCTCGCTCGGGCGTCTGGCGTTGATGACGCCGCCGTCCCGCTCAAAGACAATCATCGGCGGAAGCTGCTGCCGCAGCGTGCCTTTCGGCCCTTTGACGGTGGTGAGGTTCCCCTCGCCGAAGTCAACCTCCACGCCCGCCGGTACCGGGATGGGTTTCCTTCCGATTCGTGACATAAACTACCCCTCCCTTACCATACGAACGCGAGGACTTCTCCGCCGACATGCGCAGCGCGCGCCTTTCTGTCGGTCATAAGGCCCTTCGATGTCGAAATGATGGCGATGCCAAGGCCGCGCAGCACCTGCGGCAGTTCTTCCGCGCCCGTGTAAATGCGCAGGCCGGGCTTGGAGACGCGGCGCAGGCCGGTAATGGCCTTTTCCTTGGTCGGCAGGTATTTCAGCGTGACGCGGATCATGCCCTGCCCCTTGTCGGCGATATGCTGGACATTTTTCACATACCCTTCCTCAAGAAGGATATTGGCGATCGAACGCTTGAGGTTCGACGCGGGGATGTCCACGGTCTCGTGCCGGGCCGAATTGGCGTTGCGGATGCGCGTCAGCATGTCGGCCACGGGGTCGGTGATTTGCATGGTACTACCTCCTAAAACTATGAGGTATAAAGACAGACGGTTTTTGACGGTTTGCCAAACCTATCCGTCCCTCTCCTATTATTTTCGCTACCAGGAAGCCTTCCGCACTCCCGGGATCTGCCCCTTGTAGGCAATCTCGCGGAAACAGATACGGCAGACGCCGTAGTTGCGCAGGTAAGCGTGCGGCCGCCCGCAGATCTTGCAGCGGTTGTACGCCCGCGTTGAAAATTTCGGCGTCTTCTGCTGCTTCAAAACCAGTGCCTTCTTAGCCATAACGACATCCTTTCCTATCACGCTCCCCGCCCGTCCCGCGGGCGGTTCTACGCGGTCCTCGCAAACGGGGCGCCGAGCAGCGTCAGCAGTTCCAGCGCTTCCTCGTCGGTCCGGGCGGTCGTGCAGATCACAATGTCCATGCCCCTGATTTTGTCAATTTTATCATAGACAATTTCGGGGAAGATCAGCTGTTCTTTCAGCCCCAGCGCGTAATTTCCGCGCCCGTCGAACGCCGAGGGGCTGATGCCGCGGAAGTCGCGGACGCGGGGAAGCGCCACGTTGAGCAAACGGTCAAGGAATTCCCACATGCGCGTCCCGCGCAGCGTCACCTTGACGCCGACCGGCATACCGGTGCGCACCTTGAAATTGGCCACCGATTTTCTCGCGCGCGTCACAACGGCTTTTTGGCCGGTGATTTGGGAGATATCGCTCACAACGGCGTCCAGCACTTTGGAATTGTCACGGGCGTCGCCGCAGCCGACGTTGACGACGATTTTGTCGAGTTTGGGGATCTGCATCACACTCTTATAGGAGAACTTCTTCATCAGAGCGGGCATGATCTCCTTTTGATAACGCTCTTTTAATCGCGGCATACTCTGCAGCCTCCTAGATTACCTCTTTACACTTCTTGCAAACGCGGCTCTTCGTGCCGTCCTCCGAGATGGTATACGCGGCCCTCGTGGCTTTCTGGCATTTGGGGCATACGCGCATTACCTTGGGGGCGTAAACGGGAATCTCTTTTGAAATGATCCCGCCCGGATCGGTCTGGCGGCGGGGCTTCTGATGGCGCTGGGCCACGTTGACGCCTTCGACCAAAACCTTGTTCTCCTTCGGGTAGGTATGCAGTACCTTGCCCTTTTTGCCCTTGTCCTTGCCGGACAGGACAATAACGATGTCATCCTTGCGGACAAATAAGCTGTTCACGGTCAAATCACCTCCGGCGCAAGGGAGAGGATCTTCATATAATCCCTGTCTCTCAGTTCCCGCGCCACAGGGCCGAAGATGCGCGTCCCGCGCGGGTTTTTGTCCTCCCGGATCAGCACGGCGGCATTGTCGTCAAAACGGACATAAGAGCCGTCGGGCCTGCGGACGGCGTGCGCGGTGCGGACGACGACCGCCTTCACCACGTCGCCCTTCTTCACGGCGCTGGCCGGCGCCGCCTTGCGTACGGACGCGACCACAACGTCGCCGACGCCGCCGTATTTGCGGCTGGAACCGCCCATGACGCGGATGACTTTGATCTCTTTGGCGCCGGTGTTGTCGGCCACCGTCAGATACGTTTCCTGCTGGACCACGGGGTATCACCTCTGTTTCGGTTTCGTTCCCTGCGAAGACGGCGAAACGCCGCCCGCGCGCTATTTCGCTTTCTCGATGATCTCAACCAGCCGCCAGCGCTTCTCCTTGGAGAGAGGTCTTGTCTCCATGATCCTGACCTTGTCGCCGACGCCGCACTCGTTGTTCTGGTCGTGCGCTTTGAGCCTGTATGTGCGTTTGATGATCTTTTTATAGAGAGGGTGGCGCACATGCGTCTCAATGGCCACCACAACGGTTTTGTCCATCTTATCGCTCACGACGACGCCGATACGCGTCTTGCGGAAATGGCGGCCCTGAGCGCCGGCGGGAACCGTCTCTTCGCCGGGGGCGCTTTCGGAAGCGACGGCTTCTTCCGCGACGGATCCTCTCCCGGAAACGGGCTTTCTTTTAGAGGCGGATTTACTCTCCGGAACAGTCACACTTTCGGGAACGGTCGCCTCTTCGGCAATGGGTCCGTTTTCCGCAACAGACCCTCCCTCCGGAACAACCGCATCTTCGGGGACAGGGTCGTTTGCGGCGGCGGCCTCCGTTTTGAGCATTTCTTCGGTCATCTTCCTGCCGCCTCCTCAAGCTCGTTTTCGCGGATGAGTGTCTTGACGCGCGCTATATCGCGCTTTACGTCACTGATTCTGATCGGGTTGTCCAGTTGGTTGGTGGCGTGCTGCATACGCAGATTGAATAGGTCTTTCTTGAGATCCGCCAGCTTGCCGCCAAGCTCGGCATGGCTGAGCTCGCGCAATTCGCTCGCTTTCATTCCGCTCCGCCTCCCGTCCCGCCGTCCTCCGCTTCGCGCGCCACAAACTTGCATTTGATCGGCAGCTTGTGCATCGCAAGGCGCAGCGCCTCGCGCGCCATCTCCTCTCCGACGCCCGCGATCTCAAACAGCACGCGTCCCGGCTTGACGACGGCGACCCAATACTCGGGCGAACCTTTGCCGGACCCCATGCGTGTCTCGGCGGGTTTCGACGTCA
>JAIRUE010000098.1 GCA_031254575.1 Oscillospiraceae bacterium
CCGCAGATATTCACATAGCCGCTCGAAGAACTATACCACCCCAGCCGCTGTCTGGCGTTGTTGATCTTCGTCTGATTTGCCGAGGCCAGTGTCGCCGTTATTACGATATTGCCCGACGGCGCAGCCGGAGGGGTATACGTCGTGGTCACCGGCGACGTCGTAACTGTTGAAGTCGGGGTTCCAAATGCGCCGATGGCCGGATTGGCCGACCATGAAACCGGATCCGCCGGCGTATTCTTTGTCACCGAAAGAGTGATGTTGTTCCTATTGTACACCACTGTGCCGGTAGAGCCTGCTCCTCCGTTAATTGTTACGGAACCGCCGCCGCCGCCCGTCACCCTTGCGGTGATTCTCAAGCCGATTTGCGCACGGGTAGATGCTCTCACCACAACGCCCTGCACTGTTTGATTCGTTGTGGAGCGAGGGGTCACTTCAACGTATACGTATTTACCGAAGTCCGCCCCTGTCGGCGTATAGGAAGGTGAATTTGCGCCACTGATATTTGAGCCCGTTCCGGTAATACTATCGGCACGCTTCCACTGGTATACGGGCGTGCCGCCGGTATTGCCCGAGAGAGTAGTTGTGATCGCAGTACCCACAGTATAATCGGTTGCACTGCCTAACGATACGGAATCTATTTTGGGTATGCCGCCAGTGACAGTGATATTAAAAGTTTTTGTAAAACTTGTCGTTGGGGTAGCTCCGTTTGTGATGGTTGCCTGTATCGTGGCCGTTCCCGCCGCCGTGGTGGTCAGCGTGGACCCGCTGATCGTCGCGCCGGTGTTTCCCGCGTTAACGACGCTCCATACAATCGTCTTATTAGTGGCGGTAGATGGTTCGACCGTCCCGGTGAGCGTAAGCGGCGTGCCCGCCGTAGCGGCAGTCGGAACGCTTTTGATGTCGGTTACCGCGACAAACGAGGCGGCAGTCCACTGCGCGTATAGCGTGAGATCAGTGGTAATAGGATAACTACCGCCTGCGGCATAGGGTGTGCCGCCGCTCGCCGCTGTGAACCAGTTGTTAAAAGTATAACCGGGATTATCGAAGCTAAGCTGTAAGTCGCTTTTAATAGTATATGGGCTGGAAGTTACCGTATCAGTAGAAGAAACAGCGTCGCTCGCGTTCCTGTTGCGTTTATATGTAACGGTAGCGGCGGCGGCCGTGGTAAAGCTATTGCTGCCGGTATAAGTGGCAGTATTGCCCGCAGGATCCCGGAAACCGTTGTCGATACTGAAAGTGTATGTTGTATTGTTTGCAAGGCCGCTGTACGGAATCGAATACACCGTGCTCGAAGTCCATGTGCCGCTTGACAGCGAAACATTACCGGCGGTGCTGTTAAGCGTAACCGCGCCGCTTACCGACGTGTTCATTGCCGTGTTAAATGTGATAGTCACGTTGCCGCTTACAGGCACACCCGCGCCAGTCGGCAATACCGATGTGACCGTGGGCTGCGGGGGAATGGCTTCAAACTCCACGTATACACTAATTAAACCGGGAGTATCGGCGGTGCAGGTAAAAGTAGAACTCGCACTGCTGGTTCCAGCAGCGGCGCCGCTCCACTCTTTCACTCGATAACCGGGATGCGGTGTTGCCGTAAATGTAATGATTTCCGCATCATCAGAGTCTAGTGCGTCCCCTGAACTCAAAGAGCCTGTAGTACTCGCCGCCGCGGCAATGGTTCCAGAGCCGGTACTGGAGAAATTCACCATAACATCACCAGCCGCCGCCCGCGCGGGCGGGGCGAGCGCGGGGAAAAAGGTGAACGCGATGGCAACCGCGAGCGAGAGCGAAAGTATTTTTTTCATTTTAAGAACCTCCTATTTGTTCAGGCGGACTGACACCTCTTTTATTTGACGTTAAGTATAGCAGATTGTTCCAAGAAAGTCAAAAAATTATTTCTTAATAAACTATGAACAAAGGGCGGGAGCGCGGACGGCGGAAAAATATTCAACTTGACGATATTGAATAAACGCTTGACAGCGTGAACTGTTTATGCTATGCTATACACAAGGAGAGGTGTGGCAACATATGACGATCGAGAAAAAAATCAATATGGCGGCCGCGTATAAAGGAATCAGTCAAGCGGAGTTAGCAAGGCTGATCGGCACGACGCCGTCCAACTTAAATCTAAAAGTGAAGCGTGAAACCTTAAAAACGGAGGAGCTGCAAAAAATCGCGGAGGTTTTAGGCGGGTCATACCGCTTTGGGTTTGTCTTTCCGGACGGTACGGAGATTTAGTGTTGACTTGCGCATAATCTTTGCGTATAATAGAAAGCGAAAAGGGTGTCTGCTATGCCGTCTTCATCAAAAGAAGTCCTTCGAATGCTTCGTGATGACGGTTGGTATGAAGTGGGAAGCGAAGGGTCTCACGTACAGTTAAAGCACCCCGCTAAGCTGGGCAAGGTGACTGTACCGCTCCATAGAGAAATAAAGCCCGGAACGCTGAACAGCATAAAGAAACAGGCAGGACTTAAATAAACCCTGCCCGCATAATGAAAGGAGCGTTTTGCATTGCGTAAGATAACCTATATTGGCGTCTTTGAGCCTTGTAATGACGGCGGTTACAGTGTTTACTTCCCGGATTTGCCTGGCTGCGCAAGTGGGGGCGACGACCTGGAGGAATCGCAGCATAACGCCGCCGCCGCTCTGAATTTGCATATCTATGGGATGGAAAAGGACGGAGAATCTATACCAGCTCCGTCAAAAGTACCAGTAATTGACCCCCAAACAGAACCGGGTTATCTCTTATCTCCTGTTACCATTTACCCGGATATTTTTAAGGTTGACAGGGACAGCCGAGCCGTCAGAACAAACACCTCCATTCCATCATGGCTGAAAGATATGGCCGAAGCCAGAGGCATTAACTATTCGCAGGTATTGGAAACTGCCCTGATGGAAATGATGGATGTCGGCCCTGTTTCCGGCAGTCTGGCGGCACGCAAGTGATTACTCGGCAATAAACACAGTTCCAGGAGAGATAGCTGATAGTAATGAAAGCCGGCCTTTCGGTGACCGTCTGCACATCGCCGCCGCCATATACATGGGTGCAACATCATTGTGTCGTGGAACTTTGAGCATATGGTCAACGTCAAGGCGGTCGACGGGGTGAGGATAGTCCGCATTGCGAATAATGCCGCCCCGGTCGATATTTACTCCCCGGCCGTTCTACTGGAAAGGAGCGTTTCAGATGAATGAACCCAACGTCAGCCAGTCCTTTAGCGTGGACGATATTCGCTCGTACTCTATTTCAATCAGACACAAACACCCCCGAGAAATACGTCACCGTATTCTTGCCGTTGATATATCTCATACCGGACACGTCCTCGATCTTAGAGACGTGGATCCCATATGCCTCCAGTGAGGATAGCGCCCTGTCGGGGTTCCGGCAGGGCTCGTCCGTCTGTACCGCGCATTGTTTGCACAGTATGCAGCCGCCCGCAGCCAGTACGACGCAGTTCTCCTGCCCTATCGCCGCGTACACCCGCCCGGCGATCGACAGCGTCTGCGCATTGTGTTTTTCCTGTGCCTCCATCATACCCTCAAAGTCAAATGAGTCCTCAAGCGGGTATATGTTCTGCCAGATGATGGCCTTAGAAAATGCTTTCAGTTTTTGAATAAGCGTATCCGCCCCGCCGCAGAATGGCGGGCAGGTGTAATTGCGCCCGTAGCGCCCGCAAAGGTTCTGCTCGCAGTATGCGCGCAGAACCGGCTCAAACGTGAGCTTGCCGACGGGGATCTCCTCAGCCTTTGCCGCTCCCATATCCAGGCACAGTTTTACAATATCCATCTCCTACACCTCAAAAAGCATGTTTTCCATGAACAAATGCGTAAACCTCGCATGCTCCGCCAGATTAATCTCGGTGAACCCGGTGAGAAGGCTTCGCATCTCTTCCGCGGCCCGGACGGGCGCCAGCAGCAGCGCCACCGCGCCGCCCAGCGACGCGTTGCCCACGGGCCGCGCCTTGTCTTTGAGTTCGCGGGGCAGAAGGCCGATGGTTACAGCGCTGTCCGGGTCGAGTGTCTGCCCTATGCCGCCCGCCAGATAGACCGCGTCAAGCTCCCCGTAAATCAGCCCCGCCGATTCGAGCAGGATTTCCAGACCTGAACGCACAGCGGATTTGGCCAGTTGTAAATCACGGATCTCCTTCTGGGTGAATTCACAATTTCCTTCCAGCAGGCCCGTCTCGCTCACGGCGCCTTGGCGGACAAGCCGTGCCAGCCCGTCTATCGCCCCGGACGCGCCGCCGCCGCGCGAGGATCCCTCAAACGCCGGGCCGGCCGCCGTGGACGTGACGGTCAGCCTGCCTCTGTCATACAGCGCCATCTCGCCGTTGGTCCCGAGGTCAATCAGTAAAAACCGGCTTTCTTTCGGCACATACAGCAATCCCGCCGTAATGTCGCCGCCCACAAACGCGGCAAACCAGGGAATGATCCGCGTATCACAGCCAAACAGCCAGTACCTGTCCTCCAGCTCGTACGCCGGCTTGAACGGGAAGACGCCCAGGCTCTCGCACGGCAACCCCAGCAACAGGTATATCATCGTCGTGTTGCCGGCGATGACGATCTCCCTGATTTGACCAACCCCACAGGCTTTGAGCAGCGTTTCGACGCCGGACGCGACGCTTTGCCCTATCAGGCGGCGCAGTTCCTCCGACGCGCCACTGTTGGCGGCGCCGATCCGGGAGATGACATCCGGGCCGTATGCCCTCTGCGGGTTCATAAAGCTGTGCCGCGCAACGACCGCGCCGGCGGAGAGATCCAGCAGCGCCATAACCACCGTCGTGGTGCCGATATCGATTGCCGCGCCATATCCGCCGCGCGGCTCGACGCTTATGCCGGCCGTTGAAAAGCGGTCTAAAATGGTAAAATCTTTGCATTTCCCGCACAGCAGACAGTTCCCGATACATCCCTCACGCATGATGGTCTCTTTCCAGCATCCGTTTCCTGAAAAAACCAGGCGTACAACCCTCAGTTTTCTTGAAAACGCGGGTAAAATAACTCTGGCTCTCAAATCCCGCGATTTCGGGAATATCCACAAGATTGACGCGCGGGTCGCGCAGCAGGCGTTTGCTCTCCTCGACCCGTATCGCGGTGATGAAGCTGCCGTATGTCTGTCCCGTCTCCTCACGGAACACCTTGGAAAAATAAGTGGGACTGAAAAAGACGTGGGAGGCTATATCCTTCAAGGTGATCTTTTCGGCATAATTCCTCCGGATATAGGCAATGGCCTTGGCTATCGTATCCATATGCTTCGTGCTTGCCGCCAGCGCCTCGTTGTAGGGCACATAAAACGGTCCGGAAACGTTGTGCGCCGCGCAAAGAGCGAGCATCTCGCACAAAGCCCGCGCCTGCACCGGTGTCCTGAACGGAATGGCGCGGATATTGAGGGTATCGATTTCCTCGAGAGGCAGGTTCCGGCGCTCAAGAATATCGATGGCAAGGTAATCGTCGTAAGAAATCATCAGGAAAGGACCGGCCGCCGCGCCCAAACCTGTCCCGTCCAAATCGCCGATCAGCGGCGATACGCAATATGTCAGCCCCGACGGCGTGATGAAGACATACCGCCCGCCGAAACGCCGTGATTGGAAAATACCGTCAATCAACGCCGCGCGGTCGGCCTCCGCGCAATCCAGCGCCGCGAGAAGGCGCTGTAATCCGGATAGTTCGGCGTATACGGACGAGGCAAACCGCACTTCCCCGGACACGTCCAATACCGCCGCGCCTATGCCGGTCGAGGCGGAAAAGGTTTCAAAAACGGAAAAAGGCTCGTTCATGCTCCCAGTATACCATTTCAATGATGCCGATGCAATCCAAAGAGATATTTCCGTAAGATTGTCCAAAACAGAACAAAAATATGAAAAGACAGGTGAGATACCGTCTTGGTATAATAATAAAAAGCGTTATCGCCCGGCAAGCCGGGAAATGCATTTTCCCGGCTGCCCGGCGGGCGCGCACAGCGCTTGACATGGTAATGCATATATCAACAAATAAGGGGGACTATTTATGAGCGAGATTCTCAACGAAATCTCAGCCGCGCTGCAAAGCGGCAGCGCTAAAACGGTCAAGGCGCTGGTGGAACAGGCGCTGTCGGAAGGCATACCGGCAAAAGACATCCTTGAGCAGGGATTGCTTGCAGGCATGGACATCGTCGCCGTCAAGTTCAAAAACAACGAAGTCTATGTCCCCGAGGTGCTGATCGCGGCGCGCGCGATGAACACCGGCACGGCGCTGCTGAAGCCGTACCTCGCCGAGAGCGGGGCCAAGCCGCTCGGGAAAGCGCTCATCGGCACTGTCAAAGGCGATCAGCATGACATTGGAAAAAACCTTGTGCGTATGATGTTTGAAGGTAAGGGGATCGAGGTTATCGACCTCGGCGTCGATGTGCCGCCGGAGAAGTTTGTGGAGGCGTATAGGGAGCATCAGGCAGATGTCGTGGCGCTGTCGGCGCTGCTGACAACGACAATGGGCGAGATGAAGAACACCGTTCAGGCATTTGTGGAGGCCGGGGAACGCGGCAATGTCGTCATCATGGTGGGCGGCGCCCCGGTCACCGACACTTTCCGCGAGAGCATAGGTGCTGACATCTACACCGCCGATGCGGCCAGCGCGGCTGAAGCCGCCAAACAGGCCATACTGAAGAAAAAAGGAGCGTAACGAATGTGGACTGAACAAAAATCCGGTATGGAAGATGTAAATATATGGTTATGACAAACTGGATCACAACCGCCGCGTCGCGGCATAAACCGCTGCCCATCCTGTCCTTTCCGGGGATACAGCTCACCGGCGCAGCCATACCGGAGCTTGTCCGCGACGGAAAACTTCAGGCGGAGTGCATGAAAGCCGTCGCCGGCCGCTGGGATACGCTGGCCGCCGTCAGCCTGATGGATTTGTCGGTCGAGGCCGAGGCGTTCGGCAGCCCGGTGAGGTTTTCCGTCGACGAGGTGCCCACCGTGACCGGCGCGGTCGTTACCGATGAAAACAGCCTCGGCGAGCTGCGCTTCCCGGTTGTGGGAGCGGCCCGTACCGGGGAATATGTTACGACCATCCGGGAAGCGAAGAAACGCATTACCGACCGCCCGGTCTTTGCCGGTTCGATCGGCCCTTTCTCGCTGGCGGGAAGGCTGATGGGCATGACCGAGATTATGGTGCTTTGTTATGAGGAACCGGCATTGGTGCACGGCGTATTGGAGATGGCGGCGCGATTCCTGACGGCTTACGATACCGCTCTGCGCGACGCGGGCGCCGACGGTATCGTGATGGCCGAACCCGCCGCCGGGATGCTGTCCCCCGCGCTGATGGGAGAGTTCTCTGCGCCGTATGTCAGGCGAGTCATTTCGGCGGTGGAAACGGACAGCTGTGTTTTCATCTATCACAACTGCGGCAACAGCACCCTTTCCCTGGTCAGGGAAATCCTCGATACCGGCGCCAAAGCCTTCCACTTCGGCAACGCCATCGACCTTGCCGAAATGCTGAAACGGTTCCCATCGGACAAACTGGTGATGGGCAACGTCGACCCGGCGGGAGAGTTCCGCAACGGGACGCCGGAGTCCGTGCGCAAGGCGACGCTGTCCGTTTTGGAAAAGTGTGCAAGGTATGATAACTTCATCCTGTCTTCCGGCTGCGATGTCCCTCCCGTCGCCCCGCTTGAAAACATCAACGCGTTTTTCGCGGCGGCGGGCGAGTTCTATACCTGAAAGAGAGTAAACGGCCAATAAAAGGGCGTCTGTACAGACGCCCTTTTATTGGCCGCTTATTTCCAGATATAGTCCATCGCGCACTGTATACGTTTATAATAAATTCATCTGACCACCTCGCAGTCAGCAATGTTGTCCGGACAGAAAATTACCGCGCCGCTCGTTTTCAAAAGATATGCTGAACGCCTAAAGAAAAAGGCTGTTCAGCAAACCTTCAAATGCTTTAGCGGGTTTCAAACCAGTTTGGGTCAATATATTTATGCTCCCGAAGGTCCGTAATTACCGTGGCGTCCTCCTCTGTGAAGACATACCTCTCGCAATTGGCGCTCAGTATATCGCTCAGACGGGACATAAACGCGTTCACATCCATATCCTTTATCCAGTCCGAAAGGTTCCCCACTCTTGACGACACGGACGGAATGCCTTTGCCCCGGTATTTTTCCTCGCTGTACCGCAGCAGCCCCTCCATCACGGAGAGATCCGCCGAGAACAGGAGAGTGCCGTGGTACAGCGCCCGGCTGCCAACGCACGTGTGGGCGCACCCGCTGACCTTCCTGCCGTCCACAAGGATATCGTTACGTCCTGACAATTCCGCCTTAACGCCCATCCGGCCGAGAGCCGACGTCAAAACGCGGGCAAACGGTTCAAAACTCATTTCATGCCTGCCTTCAAACGTGAACATATAAGTGTAGTTGACATTGCCCAAATCGTGAAAAACCGCGCCGCCGCCCGTAAGCCTGCGTATCACGGGAATCCCGAGTCCGGCGGCAGCCGCTGTGTCCACCTCCGCCTCAAGGTCCTGATTTTTCCCTATGATCACTGAGCGGCTGTTCTGCCAAAGCATAGCGACAGTTTCTTTTCGCATGGTGAGCAGATACTCCTCCGCCGCCAGATTCCATGCCGGATCTGTACATTCGTTTGTGATCCAGAGGTTCACAGCGCCGCGCCGCCTTTCAGCAGGACTGTCCCGCACTCAAGCATCCAAAGTCCGTTACGCGGCCGCGTAAAGGTTTCCGGCCAGAGGCCGTTTTTTCCATACAGGCGCGCGGCGGTCGTTTTCATTTCAGCTTCCCCCTGTTATTTTTTTGATGTTGGCGCAGTTCATCATAACAGAAATACGCCCCGGCGGCAATAGGGAGGGCGGAGTATGGCTTTGCCTGTTACGGGATTTATCCGGTTATATGGGAAAGCGCCAAAATATGGGTCGCGTATGGGTGCAATGTGAACATTACAGCAGTATTATATAAATGCCGTTGTGAAAATATCATTATATCGGAAGCAGATAATAATTGTTTTTGGTATATTATATACAAATAAACGCTATATGCCGAATGAAACAATGTGTAAAATTTTAGTTTCAGTCCGCAGTTTCTTGACAGTGGGTGTAGACTGTACTCTGAGGGGCGGATGAGGGGTAGAAATGCAGGAAACGATCAAAATACCGGACAACTTGGATCTTGTGGCCCGCGCCCAGCTCGGCCTACACGCTCTGACGGGCACATGCAATCCGGAACTGGGGTACGAGCCCTATCACATCACCCACCTCTCCGCGCGCCCGGCCTATTTCCTGCACTGGTCGGGGATCGTGAGCGGCGTGCAGCCGAAATTTGTTGAGGCGCTGGCCCTGCTCAAGTGTATGACAGGTTCTCCCGACACCGAAGCCGAAAAAGCTCTGGTACAGTCCTTGCTGGACAACGCCGAGGAGGACGGTTTCGTTTACGACCGGAAGGATCCCAGGCGCCCGTGGAACGTCGGCGTCGGCTACGGCGTAAAGAGCCGGGACGACGATTACGCCAACATCGCCAGCAACGGCCGCTGGGCAAACGCCTGCTGGTACATGTATCAGCTGACGGGCGACGAGACTTACAGAAGGGCGCTGAAGCGCTGCGCTGAAAAAATATGCGACGTGGCTGTCGTCAAGGACGACTACGCCTACTTTCCCTATGGCGGCTGCGGCAACGACTTCTCGTGGATTAAGAGCGGATGGCCCGACACGGACGAGCCGAAAGGCCCGCGCGAAGGCTGCGAGTGTTCGACGACATTTTATCAGGTGATGGCGGTCCGCGGGCTGATGAAATGGTATTACATAAGCGGCGACGAGCGGATGGCCGACATCTCCCGCAGGCTTGTCAACTTTGTGGTGAAGCCGAAATTTTACGGCGGGCAGTCGGAGAAGGATCCGGATTACGGCGCCCGCAGAGCGCATTGGTGGGGCCATACGCACGGCAATCTCATGGCGTTCCGCAGTATTATGGATTACGCCGCGGCCGCCGGGGATATTAAGGCCTGCGAATTCGCGCGCGACGGGTACGAATGGACGCGGCATACCATCTGCCCGCAGTTGGGACAGGCGAGAGGCTTTGAGGGATGCTGCACGGGCGACTTGCCCGCGCTGGCGATCCAGCTCACCGACGCCGGAATGGGCGACTACTGGGACGACGCGGACCACGCCATACGCAACGCCACGGCGCAGGCGCAGATCACAAGCGCCGAGGCGGCCCGTAAAATCGGCGAACAATACGACGAGCGGCCACTGAACTCAACGTATGGCGACGGTTTTGACCCCCGGTTTGCATGGAGCATAGCCGCGACGGCGAAAATGCCCGGCCTTGAATGCGACGAGAACGTTTTGGAGCGCTGTGTGGGCGCTGTCACCCACGCCCTGATGGAGGGGCGCTATCAGAAGCCGATGCTCATGTCCTGCTGCACGGGCAATGCTCTGCAGGGTTTCTACTACGCGTGGGAGGCTTCGGTCCGCCACAGCGGCGGCGTGTCGACCGTAAACCTGTTTTTTACGCGGTTTTCGGAGTGGATGGACCTCATCAGCTTTCTGCCTTACGAGGGCAAAGTCGTGATCCGCAACAAGACGTCAAAGACGATCAATGTGCGCATACCGGGGGGCGTATTGCCCGGCCATGTGCGCGTTTTGATAAACGGTCATTACATCACACCCGGTTATTGCGGGCGTTACCTGAACATACTAGGCCTGTCCGGGCGGGAGGAGATTGTCATTACCTATCCCCTGGAAAAGAGGCGGCTCGAGCTCGCCGTACCGAGCGTGGACAGCGTGGGCTGTGCAAACGTGGCGGCTCACTTTGCCGGCTCCACCTGTATAGGGCTTGACGGCGAGGGCGACAGCATCGTCGGAAGCGACTTCAAATGGATCAGACAGTATTCCGAGGCCAAATACCGCGGCCCGGAGACGCTGTTCAAGGACGCGCCGTATTACGTACCGCCGAAAGTGATCCAATGGCACTAGAGCGGCGTGACAATCCCGCGCAACATTTCCCGCGCTCCGTTTTTGCGCGCCGGCCGTTTCGCGGGAGGCGGTTGACAGATAAAAATTTCAGGAGGTGAAAGTTATGAAAAAAGGGAAACTGACTGCGCTCTTCCTTGTGGTGGCCATTGTCGCCGGCTTGTTTGCGGCCTGCTCACCCAACAGCTCCCCGACGGATTCGCAGGGTGGGTCCGCGCCAAATCCGAGTGACTCACAGGGCGGGTCCGCGCCAAATCCGGGTGACCCGTCCGCGCCTCCCGCGTATGACCCGGATGACACGACCCCCGCCTCGCTTACCTTCTGCACCTGGTGGGGCGGCGGCGTGTTCAAAACCCTGAAAGCCGTCATCGACGAGTTTGTAGCCGACAATCCGCACATAACCGTCGATCCGCTGCTGTGGCCCTATGGCCAGGACTATGAGCAGAAGCTGATCGTTGCCACCGCGGCCGATCAGCAGCCGGACCTGATTACACTGACGGAATCGAATTTTCCTAAATTCTGGTTTGGGGGTATTCTGGAGCCGCTGGATTTCTATCTGGACGCCATCGATTACGACACCGGCCGCTGGCTGCCCGGCGTGAAGGAACTTCACACCCTTGACGGGCAGATTGTGGCGATGCCCCTTTACAGGGCGCAGCGCGTCACCTGGTACAACGCGGACCTGTTTAGGGAGGCCGGTCTTCCCGACCTGCCGCAGCAGCCCACCTGGGACGACATCGAACACGCCGCCAGGACCATCTCGGAGATGGGGACAAACGCCGCCGGCAAACAGGTGTACGGTGTGCGCATCCATCAGGACTACTGGAGCTGCCTGGGGGTATACCTCAACGATTTGGGGCTTCCGCTCGAGGGCGACGCCAACTCCGCCAAATTCTACACGCCCGAGCGCGTCGCGGCGGGCAAGCGCCTCTTCGATATGATGATCAATTACGGCCCCGCCACCGGCCTGACCTTTGAACCGATGTTAACGGGCGTTTTAGGCATGGATATCGGCCAGCCGAGCGGTTTCGTCAACGAAGCGGGCCGGGAAGTCAGATTTGAGACCAGAATGGTCAACTTCCCGGTGGGCGACGCTTCCCAAGGGCAGTTCGTCGCCGTTCACTGCAACAGCCTGAGCATGGGCAACCAGAGCAAATACAAGCCGGCCGCCACGAAACTGCTCGCCGCGCTCACCAGCCCCGAGGCGGAGGAGAAAATGAAATCTTATGTCCTCACGCCCTCTTCCGGCGCGGTTTATGATGAACTGCTGGCGCCGAAGGACACCTTCCCCTTTAACAGCTTCCAGGTGCTTGATCCCAAACCCGGCGCCCGCTTCAACGTATGGCCGGCATTCGACTGGGTGTCCCGCGCGAGCGCGTCGTTTGAGGCTGTTATCAACGGTGACATGAGCGTGGAGGACTACTTTTTGGAGGGGCAGGAAAACATCGACAGCTATCTTGCTAACCCCGGACGCAACCCGCTTGCCGGCGACGAGGATTGACCGAGTCCGTTTTTGCGCGCCAGCCGCCTCTCGGGAGGCGGTTGACAGATAAAAATTTAGGAGGTAAAAGCTATGAAAAAAGGGAAACTGACTGCGCTCTTCCTTGTGGTGGCTATTGTCGCCGGTTTGTTTGCGGCCTGCTCACCCAACAGCTCCCCGACGGATTCGCAGGGTGGGTCCGCGCCGTCCCCGACGGACTCACAGGGCGGGTCCGCGCCAAATCCGGGTGACCCGTCCGCGCCTCCCGCGTATGACCCGGATGACACGACCCCCGCGTCCCTTACAATCTGCACCTGGTGGGGCGGCAATGTGTTCAAAACCCTGAAAGCCGTCATCGACGAGTTTACGGCCGACAATCCGCACATAACCGTCGAGCCGCTGCTGTGGCCCTATGGCCAGGACTATGAGCAGAAACTGATCGTTGCCACCGCGGCCGATCAGCAGCCGGACCTGATTACAATGGTTGATACAACATTTGCCAAATTCTGGTTTGGCGGCGTTCTGGAGCCGCTGGACTTCTATCTGGACGCCATCGATTACGACACCGGCCGCTGGCTGCCCGGTGTGAAGGAACTCCACACCTTTGACGGGAAGATCGTGGCGATGCCCCTGCACAGGGAGCAGCGCGTCACCTGGTACAACGTGGATCTGTTTAAGGAAGCCGGCCTTCCCGACCTGCCGCAGCAGCCCACCTGGGACGACATCGAACACGCCGCCAGGACCATCTCGGAGATGGGGACAAACGCCGCCGGCAAACAGGTATACGGTGTGCGCATCCATCAGGACTACTGGTGCTGCCTGGGGGGATACCTCAACGACATGGGACTTCCGATCGAGGGCGACGCCGATTCCGGCAGATTCTACACGCCCGAGCGCGTCGTGGCGGCCGAGCGCCTTTTCAACATGATGATCAACTACGGCCCCTCCACCGGCCTGACATTTGAGCCGATGATATCGGGTTTTTTGGGCATCGATATCGGCCAGCCGACCGGTTTCGTCAACGAAGCGGGCCGGGAGGTCAGATTTGAGACCAGAATGGTCAACCTCCCGGTGGTTGACGCCTCCAAAGGGCAATCCGTCACTGTCTCCTGCAACAGCCTGGGCATGGGCAACCAGAGCAAATACAAGCCGGCCGCCACGAAACTGCTCGCCGCGCTCACCAGCCCCGAGGCGGAGGAGAAAATGAAGGCGTTCGTTCTTACGCCCTCTTCCGGCGCGGTTTATGATGAACTGCTGGCGCCGAAGGACACCTTCCCCTATGACAGTTTCCAGGTGCTTGATCCCAAACCCGGCGCCCGCTTCAACGTATGGCCTAAATTCGACTGGGTGACCAGCGTGGGCGCGTCTTTTGATGCTGTTATCAACGGCGACACGACCGTGGAGGACTACTTTTTGGAGGGGCAGGACAATATCGACAACTACCTGATCTCCCCCGGACGCAACCCGCTTGCCAGCGTCGAGGACTGACAGATGAGCCGCCGAACCGGGATACGGGGCCGCGCCCCGTATCCCGGAAAAACCGGAAGAGCGGCGGCGCTTATTCGCGTGTTTGATAAGGAGTTGAAACAATGACTGAGAACATCGCGGTGAAACCGCTGAAAAAGCGGCCGGCCAATAAGCTGCAGAGACGGAAAGCCGTGACGATGTACCTCTTTTTGCTGCCTTCGATCATCGGTTTTCTGTGGTTTACCGTCTATCCCGTGGGCCGTTCCTTATATATGAGTTTATTCAACTGGAATATACAGGGTCCGCAGGAGTATGTCGGACTCGCAAATTACAAGCACATATTCACGACGGACAAGGTATTCCCGCTGGTGGTCATCGCCACGGTAAAATTCGCGGTGTATTCTATCGTGTCCGGTCTTTTCCTGAGTTTTGTGATGGCGCTTTTGCTGAACAGCAAGCGGCGTTCCGTCGGCTTCTTCCGCACCATGTTTTATCTCCCCTGCATGATCGCGGGAGGCGCGCCGACCATCGTGATGTGGGCCTATATCTTCGCGCCGGACGGCCTGGTCAACACGTTCCTGAAAAATTTCGGCATCACGGGCCCGAACTGGCTCACCAGCGTGCAGTTCGCGCTTCCGGCCATCGTTATCATGAGCCTTTGGGGCGCCGGCGGGGCCATGATCATTTTCATAGCGGGGCTGAGGTCGGTCCCCGTCGAGTATTACGAGTCGGCCGACATCGACGGCGCGTCTTATTTCCGCAAGCTGTTCAAGATCACGCTCCCGGTGATGTCGCCCGTCATTTTATACAATCTGCTGATGGGGGTCATCGGCGCCCTGCAGGTCTTCGGCCAGTCGTACCTGCTGACCGACGGCGGTCCTATGAACACAACAAGATTTTGGGTCCTTTATATATTCGGAAGCGCGTTCAACGCTTTCAGGTTCGGCTACGCGTCCGCGCTGGCCTGGGTTTTGTTCGCCATTATTTTGGTATTATCGGTGCTTATCTTTAATACCGGCGCCCGCTGGGTATTTTACGGCGATAACCAGAAAGGCAATTAGGTGATATATATGCTTCACAGCCAGCGCGCCAAACGCGCCGTCAGCGCTACGCTCTACATTGTCATATGCATCGTGTTGCTGATATTTTTCATCGCGCCTCTGTGGTCCACCTTTATCGGAGGCTTCTCCACCTATGAAGAGGTCATGACGGGCAGGTTTCACATGCTTCCGTCGCCCTTTCAATGGAATTTCCCGCGGCTGCTTGAAATGACAATGTATCCGCCCTTCTTCACAATGGTCAAGAACAGCCTTATCCTGACCCTGACCGCGGTGCCGACCGTCCTGTTTTCCGCGGTTACGGCCTTTGGACTCTCCCGTTTCCGCGGTTACGGGCAAAACGTCATTTTTATGGTTCTGATGTCCACCATGATGCTGCCCGGCATCGTCACCATGATCCCCACGTTTATCATGTTTAAGAATTTTGGGTGGATCGACACCTTCTTCCCGTTTTTCGTCCCCACGATCGGGGGCAATATCGGATTCGTCTTCCTGATGAGGCAGTTCATGCGGAGCATCCCCAAAGACTTTGACGAGGCGGCCGAGGTGGACGGCGCGAACTATTTCAGGATTTTCTGGAAAATCATCCTGCCGATGTCAAAGCCTGTTCTGGCGGTGACGTTCATACAGGCGGTCATCGGAGCGTGGAACAACTTCTTCGGCCCGCTGATCTATTTTAACAAGACTGAAATGTACCCGCTTGCGCTGGGCGTCAATCTTCTGAGAAATTTCAGCGTGGTCAGGCAGGAGTGGAACGTCATTCTGTTTGCCATATTCCTCTCGACGTTACCGATGATTTTGATCTTCTTCTTCTTCCAGCGCTATATCGTCGAAGGCGTGGTCATCTCCGGAATCAAGGGTTAGATATACGGCAGCCAAAGGCTTAGGCCAACAAAAAAAGGAGGATAAAAATGGTATTGGAAGGCAAAACGGCCCTTGTGACAGGCGCGGCAAGGGGCATAGGACAAGGGATAGCGCTGCGCTACGCGGCGGAGGGCGCGAAGGTCGTCTGCTGCGACAGGAACCCGTGCCAAGACACGTTGGAACAGATTAAGGCGCAGGGCGGAGAGGCCGCAGAGATCCGGGCGGATCTCTCCAAATGGGAAGACGTCCAGAAGGCGGTCGGCTTTACAACGGAAAAATACGGGAGACTGGATATCCTTGTCAATAACGCCGGGCTGACGACGAGATGCCCCATTGACGAGGAGACGATGGAGCATTGGGAGTTTGTGACGGGCGTCACGTTACGAGGCACATGGATGATGTGTAAGGCGGCCGTTCCGGTCATGAAGAAGCAGGAGAGCGGCAGGATCATCAACATATGCTCGATCGCGGGCGTCCGCGCGTTTGCGGACCAGTCGATCTACTGTGCTGCCAAAGGCGGTGTGGCAAACCTCACCAGAGAGCTCGCCGTCGAGCTCGCGCCGTTCGGGATTCATGTGAACGCCATCAATCCCAGCATTGTCGACACGCCGCTGTTTGACGATCAGGGCAATCCTCTGGTGGGGGATTTTCTCAAGGAGCTGACAGCCGCCGTACCCTGCCATAAGATTTCACAACCCAAAGACATTGCGGGCCCGGCGGTTTTCCTGGCGGGGCCGGATTCTGAATATGTGTACGGTGTTCTTCTCAATGTTGACGGCGGCTGGTGCGCTAAATAAAAAAGAGCTGTTCCATCATTAGTCCAGCTAAAATAAAAAAAGGAGTTATGAATATGCAGTACAATCAAAAATACAGACGTACAAGATACGGGACGATGGCGCGCGACTTTGAGCTCGGTGTGGATTATAATAAACTTCGCGCGGAGAGATTTCAAAGGGCCCAGCAGCAGGTCAGGGAAAAAGGCCTGGGCGGAGTATTGTGCTTTGACAGCGACAATATACGCTATATCACGTCGGCTTACCTGCCATACGGCATGAGGGAGTATTTCAACGATTACTGCTTCCTGCCGAAAGAAGGGAAAGCCACCCTCTATGACTTGGCTGCGGCCGCCAAAAGGATCACCTGCCCCTGGCTCGAAGGCAGGATCGAGGCGCCGATCACGCTCTACAGGGGCGCGCTGCCTCCGACGACGGGGTTACAAAATGACTTCGCCAAGCAGATCAAAAAAGACTTGGTTGCGGCCGGCGTTGACAACCTGCCGCTCGGAGTGGATTTTGCCGAGATCACGATGATCCGCGCCCTGGAAAAAGAGGGCATTGAGGTTGTGGACGGGCAACAGGCCCTGAGCGACGCGCGCTCGATCAAAACGGACGAGGAGATCCAACTGCTCATGCTCAGCAGCGTGATCGCCGAAGCCGTTCTGGAAGACGTCGCCCGCGCGATCAGGCCGGGTTTGAGAGAAAATGAGATCATCGGCCTGGCGTCTAAGAGAATGTACGATCTGGGCGCGGATACCATGATCCTCGCGCAGACTGTCACCGGCCCGAGGGGGATTCCCCACGCGCACTGCTCGACAGACAGGATCATACAGACAGGCGATCTGGTATACTGCGACCCGGTCGTGTCCTTCAACGGCTATAGGACCTGTTATTACCGCTGCTTCTGCTGCGGAAAACCGAACAAATACCAGGAGGAGGCCTATGAAAAGGCGTCCGGCTGGCTTGGCGCCGCGTTGGATACGATCCGTCCCGGCGTAACGACCGCGGATGTGGCAAAGGCGTTTCCAAAGGCGGAGGACTTCGGATACAAGAACGAGGCCGAGGCGTTTTTACAGCAGTACGGCCATGGCATTGGCCTGACGAACTGGGAAAAACCGATCATTTCCAGAAGGTTCTCTTTTGACCATCCGCAGGAGATCAAAAAAAATATGGTGTTTGCCGTGGAAACGTGGTGCAAGGCGGAGGACGGTTCAGGCGCCGCCCGCATAGAGGAAGTGGTCGTAGTAACGGATGACGGCTGCGAACTTATCACTACCTACCCCTCGGATCATTTGATCTCGTGCGGAGTGCCGGGATCTGAGGTATATGTATAACCGTTGACAGATAACGGGCCTTGCGGACCGTTGCGGTGCGCAAGGCCCCATACGGACAGGGGGCGCTGAATGTGAAAATAGGGTTGTTTACCAATTGTTTCCCCACGCAGTCATGGGATGAGATATGCGCCATGGCCCGGAAATGCGGTATTCAACACATTGAAGCGGGCGCGGGGTGTTTCAACGGAAAAGCTCATTGCAATCCCCGGGAACTGCTGAATGATAAAGGCAAACTCAAATCTTTTTTGGAGACCGCCAGGCGGCATGAGGTGGAGATCGCCGAATTGTCGGCTATGGGAAACTATCTGAATCCTGATGGGCACGCCGCGGAAGAGAGCGTAAACGACCTGTGCGCCGCCATGGAACTGGGGTCGGAAATCGGCGTCGGGACGGTCAATGTACTCAGCGGATGTCCGGGGGCCGGAGAACATGACATTGCCCCTAACTTCATAGCCTTCCCCTACCCGCCTGAAAACCTCAAGTATTTGCAATGGCAATGGGATGAACGGGTTCTGCCGTTTTGGACAAAAATGACAAAACGCGCCAAGGAGCTTGGCGTCAGGTTTGCCCTTAAAATGCACCCGGGATTTGCCGTGTATAATCCCGACAGTTTTTTGAGGCTCCGCAACACGGTGGGCGGCGATGTGATAGGATGCAAATTTGACGCGACACATCTGATATGGAACGGTATTGACCCGGTTCAGGCCATTTATGCCTTGGAGGGCACAATCATATCCTCCCACGCGCAGGACTGCGAGATAAACGAAATGGTTATGCGTACAAACGGGTGCTTTTCCTCAAGGCCCTATGACGATCCGCGGAACAGGCCCTGGAATTTCCGCATAATAGGCTACGGCCACGGCGAGGAGTATTGGAGGAAGACGTTTACCGCTTTGCGCGACACAGGCTTTGACGGCTTTGTCAACATAGAGCATTTGGATTATACGTTCAGCCTGGAGGAAGGCGTTGCCAGGGCCGCCGAGTTTCTGAATCGGACCGTTTTCTTCCAAACGCCACAAAAAGTTAATTTTTAGGAGCTTGAACAGTATGCCCGACAGAGACAGATTATTGCGTATATATGAAACGATGCGAAAGATCCGCAGTTTTGAGGAAGCGGCGGTCGCGCTGTTTGAGCGCAATAAATTGAGAGGTTCCGTGCATCTCTATATCGGCGAGGAGGCCGTGGCGGCGTCCGTCTGCTCCGCGCTTACGGATAAGGATTATATCACAAGCACGCACCGCGGCCATGGCCACGCTATAGCCAAAGGCGCGGAGCTTTCAAAGGCTATGGCGGAGCTTATGGGAAAGGCTGCCGGCTACTGCAAGGGCAGAGGCGGCTCAATGCATATCGCCGATTTTGAAAAGGGCAACTTGGGCGCGAACGCCATTGTGGGCGGAGGTATCCCCATAGCTGTCGGCGGCGGCCTGGCCGAAAAGCTAAAGGGAACTCAAAATATCAGCGTGTCTTTTTTTGGAGACGGCGCGTCAAATCAGGGAACCTTTCACGAAAGCCTAAACTTGGCGTCCGTCTGGAAACTGCCGGTCATTTTTATTTGCGAGAACAACGGGTTCGCCATCAGTGTACCGGTTGAGCAAAGCACGTCGGTCGGAGATATCGCGGTGCGCGCCGGCGGATACGATATGCCGGGCGTCACCGTTGACGGAAACGACGTTCTCGCCATATGCGACGCCGTTGACGCGGCGGCGGCCCGCGCGCGCGGCGGCGGCGGCCCGACGCTTATCGAATGCAGGACATACCGGTGGAAGGGCCACTGGATAGGCGATCCCGAGGTGTACAGGACCAAGGCGGACATAGCCGCGTGGATGGAAAAATGTCCGATAAACAGGCTGCGCGAATATTTGATTGAGAAAAAAATGTCGTCAGCCGGCGAACTGGACGCCATTGAAGCCGGTGTTCAAAAAGCGGTTGACGAAGCGGTCCGGTTTGCTGAGGACAGCCCGGATCCGGATCCGGCGTTCGTCATGGATGACGTATATTGTGAGGCGGGAGGGTCAAACAGATGAGTATAAAAACATACGCGCAGGCTATACGGGACGTTTTGGCGCAGGAAATGCGCAAGGACCCGAGGGTATTCGTCATGGGGGAAGACATCGCGGAACAGGGCGGCGTTTTTGGCTGCACTAAGGGGCTTTTGGCCGAATTCGGCCCGGAGCGCGTGAGGAACACCCCGATCAGCGAGAACACCTTCGTCGGCGCGGGTGTGGGTGCGGCATGCGCCGGTATGCGGCCGGTTGTCGAGCTGACGTATGTGGATTTTGCGTATCTGGCCATGGATCAGTTGCTTAACCAGGCGGCGAAAATACGGTATATGTTTGGCGGCAAAGCCAAGGTACCGCTGGTTGTGCGCACGCAGGAGGGGATCGGGCGCGGCAACGCCGGGCAGCACTCGCAATCGCTTGAGGCGTTTTTCATGCACATCCCCGGCTTGAAGGTCGCGTGCCCCTCTTCAGCCGCGGACGCGGCCGGCCTGCTGCGAACGGCGATCCTTGACGAGAACCCGGTCGTTTTCGTCGAGCACAAGGCGCTCTACGCGAGTAAGTGCGAGGTCCCGGACAATGAGGATTTCTCCGTTCCCTTTGGGAGGGCCAATGTGCTCCGGGCGGGAAAAGACGTCACATTGGTCGCCACGCAATACTGCGTGCCGAAGGCGGTGGAAGCGGCGAAACTTTTGGAAAGCGAGGAAATTGACATTGAACTGATCGACCCAAGGACACTGGTTCCGCTGGATATCGATACGATTATACGATCGGTTGAGAAGACGGGGCGCGCGGTGATTGTCCATGAAGCGCACAAAACCGGCGGCATCGGCGCGGAAATCGCCTCTCAGATCACCGAGAAGGCCTTTGCGTATCTGGATGCGCCTCCGGAGCGGGTCGGCGCAAAGCAGTGTACTTTGCCGTTCAACCTTGGGCTGGAAAATGCGGTCATTCCCCAGGTGAACGATATCGTAAACGCCGTAAGGAAGGCCTTGTATTTGTAAAAGTGTTTATTAGAAGACAAGAGAAAGGCGGTACTTCATGCTGCAGCGTGTGATTTTACCAAAGCAGGGTCTGCAGATGACCGAGGGGACGATCACAAGGTGGCTCGTTGGGGAAGGTCAGGCCTGCGTC
This sequence comes from Oscillospiraceae bacterium, assembly GCA_031254575.1. GTDB lineage: Bacteria > Bacillota > Clostridia > Oscillospirales > UBA929 > UBA929. The sequence goes on from JAIRUE010000098.1 coordinate 21,062, forward strand.
AAGGACCAGCCGCTTTTTGAGATGGAGACCGACAAGTTCACGGTGGCGATAGACGCGCCGGAGTCCGGAACACTGCTCAAAATCATAGCCGCCGAGGGTGATACCGTGCCCGTGGCGTATACGATAGGGATCATCGGAAATCCGGGAGAAGATGTCGGCCAACTGCTCGAACAGATAAAGGCAGAACCCGCGGCGGGCGGCGCGTCCGCCGGCAATGAGGCGGAAAACCCGGCGCCTCCAAGGGCAGGCCGGGACAGCCGCAGGTTTATAAGCCCGAGAGCCGAAAGGATTGCCAAGGAAAAAGGCGCGAAGCTGGACGGCCTTCAGGGTACAGGCCCGCACGGGATGATCGTCGAGCGCGATATACTCTCACTGGAAAGCACTGTAAAGGCCACGCCGCTCGCTAAAAAAATCGCCGCAATCAGCGGGGAGGACATTTCCCGCATCCCGGGGACGGGCAGCCACGGTAAAGTGACGAGCCGGGACGTGGAGTCATTCTGCGCAAAGGAAAAGAGCGGCGGGCGCGATACGCTGGTCCCATTCACAGGAATGCGCAGGGTAATCGCCGGGCGTATGAGCGCGAGCCTGCAAACGGCGGCGCAGACATACCACAGGGTATGCGTGAACATGGCGCAGGCCGCGCGGCTGCGTATGGCGCGCGCCGGCCGGGGTGAAAAGATATCTGTCAACGACATTATCGTCCTGGCAGTTTCAAGGGCGTTGAAACTGCATCCTATTATGAACGCCGAGTTTACAAAGGACGGTATCCTGCTTAAAGGCTCCGTGAACATCGGCATAGCGGTCGCGCTGGACGAGGGGTTGGTCGTGCCGGTCATTAGGGATGCCGATCTTATGGACCTGACCGGTATTGCCTTGGCATCCAAATCGCTTTCGGAAAAGGCCAGAAGCGGCGCGCTGGACACCGCCGCGTATGAGGGCGGCACGTTTACCGTGTCCAATCTCGGCATGTTCGGGCTGGATGAGTTTGTCGCGATTATAAACCCGCCGGAAGCCGGGATCTTAGCGGTCGGCAGGATCGGGGAAAAGCCAGTGGCTGTGAACGGCGAGATCTGCGCGGCGCCTGTGATGACCCTGACGCTGACCTATGACCACCGGATTGTGGACGGAGCGCCGGCGGCGAAATTTCTGACCTGTATAAAGGAATACCTGGAAGATCCATATTTATTAATATGAGGTAAAAAATGACATATGACGTTGCCGTTGTGGGAGGCGGGCCGGGAGGGTATGTCGCGGCCATCAGATGCGCCCGCCTGGGATTAAAAACAGTTCTGATCGAAAAGGATGCGGTCGGCGGCACATGCCTGAATAGGGGGTGCATCCCGACAAAATCCCTGTTGCATAGCGCAAAGGTGTATCAAACCGTCAAAGACGCGGCGGCGTTCGGCGTATACGCCTCAGACGCCGGCTTTGATTACGCGAAAATCGCGTCGATCAAAGACGGTATCGTCGCCGGACTGCGAGGCGGTGTGGAATACCTTCTCAAAGAGGCCGGCATAAAGACGGTGGCGGGCCAGGGCAAATGTCTGGATGCACATACACTGCTGGTCGATAAGGCGGGAACGGTCAGTGCGGAGAACATGATCCTCGCCACTGGATCGGAGACCGCTCCCCTGTCCTTCCCCGGCCATGATCTGTCCGGCGTTCTTGATTCCGACGGCGCGCTGGCGCTGACAGAGTTTCCGAAATCGGCGGTTATCATCGGCGGGGGCGTGAGCGGGATTGAGTTTGCTGCGGTTTTCAGAACATTCGGCGCGGAGGTAACAGTCATCGAAAAAGCGGACAGCATCCTGCCGGCCATAGACGCCGAGGTCTCGCAGACCATGCTCGGGATAATGCGGAGGCAGGGCGTGAACATTTATACAAAGGCAGGCGTAAAGGGCATTGAAAAAAACGGGGGATTGACCTGTCATTACGCAAAAGACGGCAAAGAGCTTTCAGCCTCCGGGGATATCTGTATCATAGCGGCGGGACGAAAGCCGAATACGCACACGCTGGGACTTGAGGCAATCGGGGTAAAAACCGACGGACGCGGCTATATAACGACAGACGATAAAATGCGCACAAACATCAAAAACATTTACGCCGTCGGCGATATTACGGGCGGGGCGCAGCTCGCCCACGCGGCTTCGGCGCAGGGGATCGTGGCCGCGCACAACTGCGCGGGAGAGGAGCGTTGCATGTTGAGCTTCGCTATACCGTCCTGCGTTTATACAGACCCTGAGATTGCCTGTGTCGGGCTGACGGAAAGGCAGGCTGCGGAAAAGGGCTTGGATGTGCGCGTCGGTCATTTCAGCGTCGCCGCCAACGGAAAATGCCGTATTATGAACGAACGGGACGGATTTGTTAAACTCATCGCCAAACGGGATACCGGCGAGATCCTGGGCGCGCATATGATATCGCCGGGAGCTTCCGACATGATCGCGGAAATTTGCGCCGTGATGCGCTCGGAGGGGACGATTGAAGAACTCGCGGACACGATACACCCCCATCCCACGGTGAGTGAGATCGTAATGGAGGCCGCCGAAGACGCGTTCGATTTATCCTGCCATCAACCCGGAACCAAAGGAAACAGCATTCAATAATCGGGAGGAAGAAATGACGATGAACGAAGCCTGGAAAAAGGGAGACCCTATTGTCTATAAAAAGGAGAAGGCGGAACCTTTTGACTACATTCCGCCCGGAGGCCGCCGCCGTGAAGCTGTCGTGCCCGACACGATCGATCTGTCCGAGATGGCGCGCCTGTGCGTCAACGCCATGACGGAAGCCACCGATCCCGACGCCGATTATGAAATGTATTTTGAGCTGGGGATGAGAGGCAAAACCCCGGTCATGAGTCACAGCATGGCGGATATGTGCATCATGAAGTTTCAGGAGGGCCTCCCGCTGCTGCGGCTGATCTGCGGCTCCACGCAGAACGAGCATGTGGAACGGGCCTGGATGGAGACCACCCTCAAAGCGATCGGCGACGACGGCCATATCTACGAGTGTTTACAGGGGAAACCGTGGTGGCGCAACGGAAATGTGTATGACAGCGCGTCGGGAGGCGCGGCCGATTCAAATTTTACCATTGACCCCGCTTACTCGGGGCGTTTTCTGTCGGCCATGACGCTCTATTACAAACGCAGCGGCAATGAGATATGGAAAACGGCGGCTCTGAGACTTGTGGACGCGCTGATCGACTGTGCCGTGGACAAGGGCGACTACGCGTATTTCTCCCCCAGCCCGTATCTCTCCCTGAAAGGCAGCACGGAGGATTACGGCAGCGCTAGCCCACAGGTTGGAACGGAGGTGCGCCACCCGTTTTTGGGCTGCCTGCACGTTTACCGTGAGTTTCAATACGCTCCGGCGCTCGCGTTCGCCGGAAAACTCCAGAACTATATGCTGGAGCGTATGGGTTGCGTAGGCGAGGACGGAAGGTTTTTGGGTTTCGCGTCGAGCAACATGATAGCCACCGGCAAATTTATGGGCACGGAAGCCCATTTCCACACCCATACCTCCATATTGCATTACGCGCTGGAATACGCGCTGATTTCCGGCGACCACAAGTATTTGAGCAGGATCCTCAAGGGGTACGAATACGCGAAACGGAATGGGCAGACAACACTGGGGTATTTTTCCGAGTTTTTGCACAGCGCCGAGTTTGAGCACCATGAGGCCTGCGAGCTGGCGGATATGATCGCCATAGCCGTCAAGCTCTCCGACGCGGGGATTCGGGATTGCTGGAACGACGTGGATCTTTGGCTGCGCAATATGGGCGTTGAGGGCCAGTTGACGCCGGATAAGGCTTTTATGATAAACACGTACGCGGAGAAAAAGCCGGACGGCGCCCCGTGCGAGTGCGAATGCAGCTACGACCGACCGGTGGAGCGCAATATCGGCGCGTTCGCGGGCTGGGTGACGCCCAATGATTTTTTTGATCCCGGCGGAGGCAGTCTCGTCATGCACTGCTGCACCGGCAATATGGCGCGCGCGCTTTACTACGCGTGGAAGTCGGCGGTCGCCTTCCGCGACGGAAAGCTGAAGGTCAATTTGCTGATGAATATGGAGACGCCCGACGCGGAGATCATAAGCTATATCCCTTACACCGGGCGGGTGGAGATCCGCCCGAAGAAAAGCGGGGAGCTCTGGCTGCGTCTCCCCGACTGGGCCCGCGCGGAAACGGCGGAGATCACCGTCAATGGGATTCCGCTTTCCGTCAAGGCCGAAGGGACGTATGTGGTCGTATCGGCGGCGGCGGGCGACGAGGTGATCCTGAATATGCCGATCACGGAGACAAAAACCGCTATTTTGGTGGAAAAACGGCGGTACACGATCACACTGCGCGGCAACGACGTCGTGGATATCAAGCCCAGAGGGGATTTCTGCCCTCTCTTCAACAGGAGCCGCTACGGGGGAGGCGAGGCGGCATACAGAACAGTGACCCGTTTTGTTACGGACGAAGATATATATTGGTGAGGAGGAATACGCGTGAATACCGTTAGGAAAAATCAGGCGGAATTGATGAAGCTGCCGCAAAGAGATGTTTGGTGCTTTATCGGGACTGAAAAGATGGATACCCCTGTGAAAAGCGATCATATTACCATGGGCATGACCGAGGTGCCCGCCCGCGTGGATATGATCCCCCATACGCATGAGACGGAAGAGGAAATCGTCTTTATCATCGAGGGCACGGGGGAGGTGACGGTGGGCGGCGTCACGGAACCCCTTGAGCCGTTTACGGCCGTAAAATTTCCCGTCGGCGTGGAGCATCAGGTGCGGAACACCGGCGGCGGGGTAATGAAATTTGTCTTCATGTTCAACCCGGCTTTCAGTTTTGGCAGATGATTATGAAGAGCAGCGTTGCGGAACTGCGGGAGGCGGCAAGGTTAATCCGGCGCGATATCATCGACATCGCATATCTTGCCGAAGGCCCTTCGCATCCCGGGCCGGCCCTTTCTATAGCGGATATCCTCGCCGCACTGTACTTCCGCGTGATGGATGCAGACCCGCGGAATCCCGGATGGGCGGAGCGCGACAGGCTGGTCCTGTCCAAAGGCCATGCTTGTCCGGCCGTCTACGCGGCGCTTGCCGGGCGGGGCTATTTTGACAGGGCGTGGCTTACGACCGTCCGGAGGCTTGGCAGCAGGCTTCAAGGCCATCCTGATATGAACAAGACGCCGGGAATAGATATCACCAGCGGCTCCCTTGGAAACGGCCTTTCGCTTGGTCTCGGCATAGCGCTCGCGCTCAGGCTTTTGAGAAAAAATTGCGGCGTATTTGTCATTCTCGGTGACGGGGAGCTGCAGGAGGGTATGATCTGGGAGGCCGTTATGGCGGCTTCCGCGCAGAAGGCGGACAACCTCACCGCTATCGTGGATTACAATCATTTTCAGAGCTGCGGCGGAACGGACGAGATCGTCCCCCTGGAGCCGATGAGGGCAAAATGGGAGTCGTTTAACTGGAATGTATTTGAAATTAACGGGCACGACATGGAGGAGATCGTCAGCCGCCTTGAGATGGCCAAGCGTTTCACAGGCCGTCCCACGGTCATCATCGCGCATACCGTCAAGGGCAAGGGCGTGAGTTTTATGGAAGCCGACAACTCGTGGCATCAGAGAATACCTTCAAAGGAGCAGTATGATACGGCTATGCGTGAATTGGCGGGTGGCTCCGAATGATACAATATGATAAAATTTCAAGCAGAGACGCGTTCGGCAACGCGCTGCTGCGTATCGCTGAGGAGAACCCGCTGCTGGTCGGTATCGGCGCTGACACGACAAAATCCATGGGAATGCAGAAACTTTCCGAAAAGTATCCCGAAAGGGTCATCAATATCGGCATTGCGGAGCAGAACATGACGGCGGTGGCGGCCGGTATGGCCGCGACGGGGTTTCAGGTATACGCCGCGTCCTACGCGCCGTTTTCCACGCTCCGGGCGGCCGAACAGGTGCGTACGTTTATAGCGTATCCCAATTTGGATGTCAAGATCGTCGGCGGTCTGGGCGGTCTTTCGGGGAATATCGAGGGAGTTACGCACCAGGGCTTGGAAGATGTCGCGGTCATGCGGTCTATTCCCAATATGACGGTGGTGATACCGGCGGACGCCGCGTCGACGGAGGTGATCACGGAGGAAATAGCGAGGATAAGAGGGCCTGTCTATCTGCGTTTGGGCCGCGGCGCTGTTGAAAAGGTATTTGACGCCGGTTACCGCTTTCAGATTGGCAAGGCGAACGTATTAAAAGCCGACGGAAGCGACGCCGCGATCATATGCAATGGCGCGGTGGTTGCCCGCGCGCTGCGCGCCGCGCAGCTCCTTGATGCAAACGGGGTTAAAGCGCGGGTCATTGAAATGCCCTGCGTAAAGCCGATTGACGCCGATGCTGTTGTGGAGTCGGCTGCGGCGACCGGGGCCGTTATAACAGTTGAGGAGCACAATATCATAGGCGGTCTGGGAAGCGCTGTGGCGGAAGTTCTCGGCGGGCGGCGTCCCTCTCCTCTTTTGCGCATCGGCATAGAGGATATTTTCACGGAGTCGGCGCCTCATAACGACCTGCTCGATAGATACGGTTTCAGGCCGGAAGATATGGCGGCGAGGATAGGGCAATTTCTGTCATCTTTTAACAGTAAAAATGAGGAGGAGGCATAAGCGTATGAGTAAAAAAATAGCCATAACATTGGAGGACAGGGGTTCGGATTACGCGTTCATCATCAGATATGCCGCCGAAAAGGGCTTTGACTGTGTGTGGAGACCGCTGGAGGACCATAAGAACAGGATGGCCACGATCGACGCGCTCAAGGACTGTGACGCGGTCATCGCGGGCGGCTCAAAATTTGACAGGGAGACGCTGGACGCCCTCCGTCCCAAGTTAAAGATTATAGCTCGTTTTGGTATAGGCTATGAGCATGTGGACACCGCCTATGCCGCAAAGCTGGGTATTGCCGTGACCAACACGCCGGGCTGCATGTCCGGAGGAGTTGCCGACCTGGCGGTCAGCATGATACTGAACATTGGCCGCCAGCTCTCCCGGCTTGACAGCTCAATCAAGGCGGGCGGCTGGGACGCGAGGTTTATCGGGAATGAACTGGAAGGCAAAACGGTCGGCCTGGTGGGGTTCGGCAATATTGCGCAGAGGGTGGCGAAGTATTTAACGGGTTTTGACTGCCGGATACTGGCCTACGATGTTTATTTTAATGAAAACCACGGCCTGCCCAACGTCACGAGAGCGGATCTCGGCGCCATCGCCCGGGAGAGCGATTATGTGAGCCTGCACCTGCCCATGAACCAGGACACCGCGGGGATGATAGGCAAAGATTTTTTTGCCGCGATGAAGCCGACGGCCTATCTGATCAATACCGCGCGCGGCGGCGTCGTTGTGGAGGCGGATATGATCGAGGCGCTGAAGAGCGGCCGTATCGCGGGCGCGGCGCTGGATGTCTTCGAGCATGAGCCGCTTGAGGCCGGCAGTGAGTTGAGAAAAATGCAAAACTGCATATTTACGCCGCATATCGCGTCGTTTACCTATGACACGGTCTCAAAATCAGCGTTTCTGGCCATCGATAATATAGACGACCTCTTTGCGGGGAAAATTCCGCGAAACATCCTTAATCCCGAGTATATACATTTCGGAAAGAAGTGATCGGCGGTATGCGGGCATTTAGAATCAACAAACCGAACGAATATGGCATGACGGATGTTCCGACGCCTGAAACCATGGATGACGAATTGCTGCTCAAAGTGGGCGCGGCCGCGATCTGCCATTCGGACATTGACGCGCTCTGCGGCCTGCGCAAGCATATGATCCGCTACCCGAATATTCTGGGGCATGAATTTGCCGGAACGGTCGTTGAGGCCGGGCGAGGCGTACGGTCGTTCAAACCGGGGGATACCGTGGCGATGGAATGTATGATCGGCTGCGGAGAATGCGCGCCCTGTCACCTGAGGACCATCCATTGCGAACACTATTCGGAGCTTGGCTTTTTGCGCGACGGCGCTTTTGCGGAATATGTCGCGGTCCCAGCCCGCAACGCGCACAAGTTCACGGGGATGTCCATGGAGTTTGCGGCTACGGCGGAGTGCGCGGGCAACGGGTATGCCGCCGTCGACGCCGCCGATATAAAGCCTGGGGAACGCGTTATGATCATCGGCCCCGGGCCTATCGGACTCTATGCGCTGCAATTCGCCAGGCTAAAGCATCCGTCACAGCTTATCATGGTTGGAACGCGCGAGGAACGGCTCAAGTTTGCCCGCCCGTTCGCGACGCATACCATTAACATCCGGGAGGGAGACGCGCTCGGCGCGTTGATGGAGATCACCGCAGGCAACGGCGCGGACGTCGTGCTGCAGTGCGCGACGACAAACTCCGCTTTTACGCTGGCATTTGACGGTGCGGGCAAAAACGCGCGCATCATCATTGAGGGCTTTGGCGACAGCGAAGCCGGGGTCAGCCTCCGGATGGATCAGTTCATTAAAAAGACACTGACCGTAAAAGGATTAGGAGGGATGAATTCCGAACAGTTTGAATACGTGCTCCGGCTGATGCGGATGGGTGTGATCGATCCCTCCAAACTCATTACGCACACGTTCGCTCTTGAAAATATCATTGACGGCTTTAATCTTCTCAGAGATCATACCGGGGACGCTGTAAAAGTAATCATCAAACCGTAAGGGAAAGGACAGATTCTGAATGAACAAATCAACGGAACTTCTCAGGCGTATGAAAAGCAACGATCTGGTGATCGGCACTCACGTCAATCTGGCGGACTTGTCTATCGCCGAGCAGATGGGTGTTTTGGGTTTTGATTTTGTCTGGATCGAGGGTGAACATTCCCCTCTGGACAAGCAGACCATTCTGGGGCATATAATAGCCGCCAGGGCCGGGGGCGCGGCGTCATTCGTACGCATACCGTGGAACGACCCGGTACTGGCCAAGCCCATTCTGGAGATGGGGCCCGACGGGATAATCTTCCCGTTCATCCGCACGGCGGACGAGGCGCGCGCGGCTGTGGCCGCCTGCCGGTACCCGCCCAAGGGCATACGCGGCTTTGGGCCGCGCCGGGCCAACAGTTACGGCACGCAGCCGGCCGCCGAGTACCTTGAAGGCGTTGACGCCTCCTTCCTAAGAATCATGCAGATCGAGCACATTGACGCGGTGAACAACCTGGCGGAGATCCTCGCGGTGGACGGCGTGGATACTATTGTGGTGGGGCCAAACGACCTTTCAGGTTCCATCGGGCTGCTCGGCCAGACGAGGCATCCCGATGTCATGGCGCTGATGGATAAGATCGGGGAGGTATGCGCCGCCGCGAAGGTCCCCTTCGGCGTTTCCATGGGCGTGGACGAGGTTTCTCTCGCCGACTGGGTGCGCAGGGGCGCGGCGTGGATCGGCGCGGGCAATGACGTGGGCTATATCGCGCAGGCTGGCTCCGACGCGATCAAATTGATAAAAAGTCTGGCATAGGCTCCGGTATATTAACTAAGCGTTTCAGAGTTCAGGCGAATTATCTCCCGCACCGTAAACTGTGGGTATGCTCAGCGGCGGAAATGGATCTTTAGGATTCCATTTCCGCCGCCATTTGCCGCTTTGTTTACGCCTTACGTGTCAGAAGCGTCTCAGTGGAGTTTATAGACCTCAAATTTGGTAAAAAGGGACTGCCCGATACCGTGCTCTTCCTGAAGGTATATTGTATATTCGGTCATACTCAATCGGTTGTCGGACGCTTTTCTCCAAAACACGTCTCCGTTTTCGTCATAGACGGCAAACCATGCCTGCCCGCCGGAGACGACGATTTCCAACGTGTATTGATCGGAAAAGGAGCCTGCCTCCTTAGCGCCGCCGTCAAAATTGAACCAATGATCTCCTTTGTCATAAGCGCCCTCCTGATGCACCTGGAAGCCTGCTTCCAGCACGACAAACTTGGGGTCATACTGATCCCTTTCTCCGTCGGCTTTGGCAAACCCGATCAGGCATACGGCTGTCTCACCGGCTGTATTGCCGCTATAGGAGAAGTCCACAACGAATCTCAGGTCTTGCTCCGTCGAATATTGCGGCGATAAGGCCTCAGCTGTTTTGTCAAGCAGCAGGCCGCCGTTGGTAAAGAGTGTATTCCCGGATAGCGTCCAGTCACTGGCGGCGTCGGCAAAGGTCGTGGAATAAAGAGGCTCGTCGTCATCCTCCGGTAACGCCGAGGCGTTGAGAGTATAAACCTCTAAATTGAGAAAAACGGACTCTCCCGCATTGAAGGGCTCTTCAAAGAATAGGGTGAAATCATCATAATACCAATAATTAGGAGTTTGTTTTCTCCAGAATATGTTGCCGTCTTTGTCATAGGAGATAAATTTTACCAGATTGTCGCCTAAAATGATGATTTCCGTTCTGAACACTTCGGAGAACTGGCCTTCTTCAGGGGCGCGATCGTGTTCATAGAAGTGAGTGCCGTCAAAAGCGCCTTCCTGATATACCTGAAAGCTGCCTCCGTTCACGACAAACCTGGGGTCATAGCCGTCGGACTGTCCCTGGCCGTTAGCCAGTCCCATCACGGATGTGGCCATATCGAAGGGATTGGGGTGGGAATAAATGAAATCCACGGCGATCACAAGGCCGTCTCCGACTAAAAAGGGGGGCGATATCGCCTTCCCGGCGTCTGTGATATGCATACCGCCGCTGTCAAAGCCTATTGTCCCCATAAGCGACCAATCCGCAACGGCGCTCCCGTCGGCAAAGTTATTGGCGTAAACAAGCTCGTCGTAATACTCCTGCTTGGAGAAATTCCCGCTTGAAACCGGTTGAGTTGCCGGCGCGGAAGGGGACGGAGGTTCTGACGGCTGCGGAGACGGTGATTCTGACGATGGCGGAGGCGGCGATGGAGACGGCGATTCCGAGGGCGACGCTGTGTTGCAGGCCGCCGTTGAAAAGACCAGAAGCGCCGCCAACAGTATGACAAGTGTTTTTTTCATCGTTTTCCCTCCTGATGACAGTGATTTTACAATCGTTAAACCCGGACTAATGGGGGATGACGGTCTTTGGTACAAACCGCTTGACAGATATCATAGGCGCTGTCCCGCTTCTCATAGCGGTCCTTTGATACAGCAGGCGGTTGTCGGGGTTGCTGCCGGTTTTGTTGGTGACCGGGGTTATTTCCACCAGCGTATAGCCCCGGAACGTCAGCGTAAATTTATCGGGTTCGGCCTGAGCTCTCCAACCTTCGCCCGGGTCAGTGCTCTTCATATACGGCTGTCCTTCCTTCCACAACAGCGTGAAAGTCTCGTCCCACTCTTTTACGGGGAAGGTAATGCTGACGGTGTCTCCTGTTTTCAGGCCTTCCACCATGACATACTGCCCTGTCCTCTTAACAGCCTGGGAGGTCCCGTTCACATTCACCGCGGCCTGACTCCAATCCACCCACAGCGGCAGGCGGACCGCCGCCGCCTCGGCTGTTTTGACATTGAGCTCCACCTTTCCCTCATAGGGCAGGTAACTGTTTACATCCAATAAATCGGACGCTCTGTTAAGGAGCATGTTGACCTGGGCCATACCCTTATCCCCGCTGACAACGGCCCGCCACGCGGCGTACATGGCCTGCACAGCCTGCGCCGTGCAGTCAATATCCGCCACCTGATTTATGGGCGAGATATGTGTCGGGTAGCTTGAGTCTGTGAAGAACAAGCCCTCGGCGCCGGCAAAGCCGCTGCCTTCGGCGCCGGTTATCTGCTTCTCCGCGATCTCATTGCGCAGATATCTTTCGGCGTCGTCCCAGTAATCGCCGACGCCCGACTGGCTGAGCATTATGGCCAGCTGAGTCATTTTGCTTGTTGTGCAAATATCCCCGAACAGGCCTATGGATTTGAGACCGTAATCTCTGATATACTCATAAGCTGCTTGCACAAACCTTTGGGTCTCAAAGTCGTTTGCGTGCCTGGCGTACGTGAGGAGCCCCAGCAGGCCCGAGGCGTAAGCGGACATGTCCCCGTTAAAACGTCCCCTGTCCGCGTCAACCACTACTTTGGGGGTGGTCTCCGCCTCCCACAGCCTGGGGAGGGTAAGGTAATTTTTGTATTTCTCCCCCAAGGACATGATAAGCTCCCGGCTGATCTCGCTTTCACCGTCAAAAGCCCATGTGCTGACGGCGCGAAGGGCCGCGCCGTTAACGGAAAGATTTTCGCCGTAGCCTATAATGCCGTGCCCGCCCGAATCATCCTGCCACGGTCCGTCGTAATCATAGGCGTAATTCTCGGCGTTTGCAGCCGAATCCAAATGTTTTTGACTCATCTCGTCTAAGAGCTTTTTTACCTCAGCCGTGGGCTTCAGGGCGTACTGGCTTATGAGGGCAAGCTGCCCAATACTTAAGGTGTTTGCGTTGTTTTGGACACCGCCGGAGGCCAGAAACTTTTTCAAGCCGTTGACTGTCTGGTCCTCGGCCTTCTGGTCATAGGTGCTGCCCGACATATTGCGGCCCATAATAATCGCGTTGACCACATCGCCCCAATCCGATTGATACGAGGTGGCGCCGTCTCCGAAAGCGGCCGAACCGTAAGGGGCATAGTCCGCGTCGGAATTAAGGGTGTTGAGCAGGCCCTGCATGGCCAGCGCGCCTCGCGCCGCCAAATCCAGCGTATCGGGCACGGTTGCGTCAACGTAAGTTCCTGGTTTGTTTCCCGAACACCCCGCCAGTGAGAGCACGCTGAACGACAGGGGCAGAAGAAAGGCCGCCGTGAGAAAGACCGCGCGATATTTTTTATTTTTCATCTGTGATATCTCCTTACCACTTAATAAAAGCGTCCGGTACGAACCGCTCGACCGTTTTCATGGGAGTCTCGGTCGCGTTCAGCATATGATCCCGCTCGTACAGCCTGTAGACGCCGGTGTTGTTGTCCGTGAGCCTGTCCACGCTGGGTACGATCTTCACGACGGTATTGCCGATAAACGTGAAGGTGAAGCTGTCCGGGGTTTCAAGAGCCTGCCAGGGATAACCGGATTGACTGATGCTGGGGTCGGTGCACTCTTTCCTGGTGTCGTCTTCCCGCCACATTAAGGTGCAGGTCTCGGTCCACTGCGTCAGCGGGAAAGTGATGTCGATTTCATCGCCGGCTTTCAGGCCGTTGATATAGATATACGCGCCTATCCAGTTGAAGGGGACGTCTTCGCCGTTTTTCCGCACCTGCACCTCGGCGCGGCTGACGTAATTGGGCACGCGGAACGACATCCTCTCGGCCTTCTTATTGTGCAGCGCGACTTTGCCCTCATAGGGGATATAGCTGTCGACGTCCAGCCACTCGGAAGCTCTGTTCAGGGGCATGTTGACAGACACCAGTCCGTTGTTTTCAGTCACAATGGACTGCCAGGCGTAATACATCCCCTGCGGCAGGTTGCCGGGACAGCAGGCTATCCATTCCATCTCGCTTGCCTGAATATGCGTGGGATAGG
>JAIRUE010000001.1 GCA_031254575.1 Oscillospiraceae bacterium
CGGGGGAAGAACGGACCAAAAAATGGAGGAGATTTTATGAAACTGGGCGTATTTACCGTCGCGCTGGGCGACCGGAGCGCGGAAGAGGCGTTCGCGTGGCTGAGCGAACGCGGCGTGCAGGCCGTGGAGATCGGCTGCGGCGGCTACCCCGGCCGGGGACACTGCGATCCGGAAGAACTGTTGTCCGACCCCGCCAGACTGACCGCGTTTACAGACCTTTTGAAAAAATACAACCTCACCGTCAGCGCTCTGTCCTGCCACAGCAATCACGTTCATCCGCAAAAGGAGGTGCGGGACAAAGCGGAAAAAGAACTTACCCTCGCGCTGCGCCTCGCGGAAAAAATGGGCGTCGATACCGTCGTCTCCTTCTCCGGCTGCCCCGGCGACCACGACGGCGCGAAGTGGCCCAACTGGGTCACCTGCGCGTGGCCGCCCGACTACAACGAAGTGCTGAAATACCAGTGGAATGAGGTGCTCATCCCGTTCTGGAAGAAGGCCGCTGCCGAAGCCGTACAACACGGCGTGACCAAAATCGCGCTGGAGATGCACCCGGGCTTCTGCGTCTACAACGCCGAGTCCCTGCTGAAACTGCGTCAAGCCGTCGGCCCCGCCATCGGCGCGAACGTCGACCCCAGCCATCTCTTCTGGCAGGGGGCCGACCCCGTTCAGGCCATTATGGCTCTCAAGGGAGCGATCTACCACTTCCACGCCAAGGATACCAACATCAACATTTACAACACGGCCGTCAACGGCGTGCTCGACACCGGCAGCCTGCTGGGGCTGGAAAACCGTTCGTGGCTGTTCCGCACGGTGGGCTACGGCCATGACGCCATCGTGTGGGGCAACATCGTCACCGCCCTGCGCCTCGCCGGGTACGACGGCGCGGTGAGCATCGAGCACGAGGACGCGTTTATGTCGATCGAGGAAGGGCTGGAAAAAGGGATCCGGTTCCTCAAGGGCGTGCTTTTGTTTGAAAGCCCAGCCACGGCCTGGTGGGCGTGAGAAATAGGCTGTAAAATAAGCGGGCGGGGATCGTCATTCCCCGCCCGTTCTCTGTCTTCTCTTAACCCGTCTTCACTCTTCCCGACGAACTCCTGACTTCGCCCGTACCTGTCAGTTCCCCGATCGTGATACCGCCGGAGGTCGTCTTGATATAATGCTCCGGCGAGCGGGCGGCGTCAGCCCTGACCGCGCCGCTGGAAGCGGTCAGGCGGATCACGCCGGCGGCGTCGAGGCTTCCCAGCGTCTGCCCGCCGGAAGTCGATTCGCTCGTGACGGTTTCGGCTTGGATGTTTCCGGCGTGGATACCGCCGGAGCTTGTTTTGAATGTGACGGCTCCGCTCGCCACACAGTCGGCAACAGTCACGCCGCCTGAACTGGTGTGGATGCTGAGGCTGTCGCAGCGCGCCGTTCCGTTTATGTGGATGCTGCCCGACGTCGTGCCGACCTCCAGCGCCTTACCGGTCACGTTCTCGCCCAGCGTAACGCCGCCGGAGCTAGCCGAGATTCGCAGGCTGCCGCAGGCGGCCGGGCCCGTGACCCGGATACTGCCGGAAGCGGTTTTGATTGCCGTGTCTCCGCTGTTGACGGCGCTTTCCAGATGGACGCCGCCGGAGCTAGCCGAGATTTGCAGGCCGCCGCAAGTGACCGGGCCCGAAAACCGGATGGTGCCGGAAGTGGTTTTGATCTGCGTGTCCCCGCTGTTGACGGCGCCTTCCAGATGGACGCCGCCGGAGGACGCGGAGATGTGCAGTGTGCCGCAGGACAAGCTCCCCGCCGCATGAATCCTGCCGGAAGCGGTTTTGATCTCCGTATCGCCCCAGGCGGCGTTCTCTTCCACGTGAACAGAGCCGGAGGATGCGTTCAGGGAGACGTTTCCCGTGTACGAGTGCGGAATGGAGAGTTCCAGGCGCGGTGATGAAAAACTGATGCCGAAGATGGTTATGATCGACCTTCTTGACATCTGGATGTCCAGCCTGCCGCCGCCGGCGTCCGCCGTAAAGTCTTCTGCGGTATCATAATCATAGTGGCGTACGGTCAGTTTTTCACCGTTGTTAAATGTTATGCGGATACTCTGGTATGTGCCGGTGACGCTGAGATTTTCAAGACCGTCCAAAGAATAGCTTTCCTCTTTCAGCAGCGTAACATTGCCACCAAAAACGATCATGCCGCCGTCTCCCTTCCATATCGTGCCGTAGCCCGGCAGTTTTTGTACCCAGCCCGGGGCCTTCGCGCCGGACAGGCCGGCAATGAGTATCGTCAGAATCAGCAGCGCCAATACGCTCCATATCGTGATGCCCGTGATGATAATGGCTTTTTTCACGACGCGTCCCTCCAAATGATAATAAAGCGCAAGATCTGCTGTATCGCGACGGCCAGCATGAACACAAGGCACGCGACCGCCCATTTGGACGTCCCAAAGCCAAAAATTAAGAACACAATAGTCGCGCTGATGTAGAGCGCGCCGGTGAGCGGGCCTTTGCGCCTCCCGGACGCGGTAAAGGCGGCGGTGAGCAGGTTTTGCAGTAGCGCTCCGAAGAGAAAGATGAGCCAGCCCGGATGCCATAAGTTGAACAGGAACCCGAGGCACAGATACCCCAGCACCACCAGCGACCACAGTGACGAACTCATCGGCCCCAGCAGCCTCCTGTCCATCGTCCTGCCGCGCGCGTTGCCAAGCAGTTCATCCACATCGCCGATGCCCGCGATGACGGTAGTGTAGGCGTCGTCCGGGCTCTTGCCGGACGCGATGAGGTCGGCGTATTTATCGAGGCAGCTTGCGAGCATTTCTTCCTGCAAATCCACGGTGCGCCGGGTACGCGGCGCATCACGCAGGAGCGTTTCAATGTGTTCTTTGATTTTATCGGTCATGATTTTCCCCTCCGTCAGTGTCGGTGTCTTTTTGAATAAGGGCGTCGATAATGTCGCGGGCTTCTTTCCAGTCGCGCAGGCTTTGCGCCAGCGCGGCGCGCCCGGCGGGGGTGATGCGGTAATACCGGCGGCGGGCCCCCGTCGTTTCGTCGCCCCAGTATGAGGTGATACAGCCCGCTTCCTCCAGCCGCCGGAAAGCCCCGTACAGGGTGGCCTCTTTGAGCTCCAGGCGCTGCCCGGACGTTTCCTGAATCATTTTGTTGATCTCATAACCGTAGCTGTCCCGCTTTGAGAGATGCGCCAGAATAACCATATCGGTGTTGCCCCGTATAAGGTCGGACGCAATGGACACACGGAATCCCCTCCTTTCGCCTGTGTTGTCTGTGTCAGGCGCGTGATCCGCGCCCTGTGCGCTTCCGACATACCGCTGCGCACACGATACATCGTCTGTCGATGTATCTATCATAGCGCAAGTATATACCCCCTGTCAAGAGGATATATACTTTTTTTCAAATATTTTTTTATCTGCCGAACAGACTCATAAACCGGTCCCAAAAACCGGGCTGTTTCGTTTCCGGCGCCTCGCTTTTTTCGGCCTTGGGTTTTTCTATCCCCTCAATCCGGAATACAAACTGCACAAAATCGGTTTTTTCATTCAGCCTTGACGCGAAAGATACGGGTTCAAACTCCGCATCTGCGTAATCGCTGATCAAACTGTCGATTTGGTGTTGAAACTGTCCGGGCAGGCCAGAGATTTCGGCGGCCAGCCGGCCCGTGCCGTTGCTCAGTTCCGAAACGCCTTCGGATAACTCCGCCATTCCACCGTTCAAATCCGCCACGCCGTCGTTGAGTGCCGAATAGCTTCCGGCCAGTCCGGTGACGCCTTGCATATAGGAAACCAATCCGCTATGAAAAGCGGCGTACTGTTCAGACACCTCCGATATGCCCTCCGAGAGTTGCCTGACTTGCGCCGTTATGCCGCCGCCGGATAACGCGCTGATCTGTCCGGACAGTTCCGTTAATATCGCCGATATGGTGTCAACGGAACCGGACAGGGTATCCAGCAACCCGCTGACGGACATGAATGCCGTTTTCCCCTGTTCATAGGTGCCCTTAACCGTCATCGCGGCGGCATAGCTCTCCATAAGCCGGGCGAGCAACACTCGTTCACTTTCGTCAGCCTTGGCATACAGGCCAAGAAGCTGCTCTTCGCCGATCTCGTGGGCGGGTATTCCCGTGACCGCTTTGTCCAGAGCGGCGTACGCTTGCGCGTGACCGTCCCTCAACCGCCTCATCCCGTCTGAAATCTGATCCAATCCCTCCGCCAGCTGTGCGAGCGCTCCGGGCAGTCTTTCCAGCCCGTCCGCGTCCGGCGCGCCGCCCAGCAAAGAGGTCATCCGGGACAGCGCGGACATGATCTGCGCGGACGCGTCCGTCACGGAACCGGAATTTGCGCTGAGCTGTAACAGGCCGTTGCGAAACGCGGAGGAACCGTCCCTCAGTTCTTCCGTGCCAAGCGTTATTTCGGCGGCTCCGTCCCTCAGTTTTGCGGCCCCGTCGTTTAACTCCGCGAGGGCTTCCGCCAACAGGGCAAAATCGTCAAGCAACCCGTCCGCCGCGGGTAATTTTATATTCATCGCGTATGGCATGGCGGTTATGTCGATCCCCGCCATTTCAAAATCCCTGACGTCCGCTGTCACGGTAATGTCCGCGTCCTGTTTAGGAAGGATTGTGAAGACAAAGACGCTGTTTTTCCCGGCATTCGCCCTGACCGCGCCGCCGGCCGTAATCCCGGAGCATGTGTCGTTGTCCAGCGTGAAGGTGATCTGCCGCATGTAGTTATTATAGAATATTTCACTGACGGGGTCGCCCAGTGCAGAAGATGTCAGCCGTATTTCAAGGCGGCCGGACTTGCCCGCAAGATCGGCGGGCCGGATCACCGTCCCGTTAAGCCGGTACTCAACAAAATAGAGCCAAGGCAGGCGGCGATAGGTAAGATTTCCTTGGTAATAAAAATGTTCACCCGCCGTTTGCGCCCTCACCGTACCATCCGTTACGGTGAGGGGGTTAAGGTCTGTCAGATTGATTACGGAGGAATAGGCGCCGTAATCGGAAAACAAGCCGCCGCGCTCCAGCGTAAAATGGTTGACGACATATATGTCTTGCACCTCGCCGCCGCTTGACAGACGGGCGTATACCGTCTCGTCCTTCGCCGTCACCGCCGCCGGGCCGCCAGGTACGGGATCCCTGTCCGCGCCACCCCCGGCGACAGATGCCGCGGGCAGGGATGACAGCAGTAAAAGAGTGAGCAGGAATATAGCGAACCTCTTCAGCTTTCTCATTGCATACCGGCCTCCTGTCCGAGTGTTTTTTCCGCATAAAACCGTGACTTATACGTGGTCTTTCCGATCGCTTTATCAAAAACCGCCAGCATCGCGGGGAGAAATACCAGCACCGTCGTCATTGACAGCAGGGTCCCGCGGCCGAGCAGCATTCCGATGTCGGCGATCAGAGGGTTGGACGACGTGCCCGCCAGCGTGAAACCTGCCGCCGCCAATGTTACGGCGGACACAATAATGGAACGGAAAGAGCTGCCGAGCGCGCTGTGAAGGGCCTCTCTCCGGGGCATGACCCGGCGGTCCCGCATATACGTCACCGTCAGCAGGATGGCGTAGTCCACCGTCGCGCCGAGCTGTACCGTATTCAGCACCAGATAACCTATGTAATTGATCGAAGTGCCCGTGAAATACGGAATGGAAAGGTTGATCCAGATAGCCGCCTCAATGGTGAGCAGCAGAAGAAAGGGAAGCGTCGCCGATTTGAACGTGACCAAAAGCACAAGGAAAATGCTGATGACCGCGATCAGGTTTGTGAGGCTGTTGTCTTTGCGCACGATGGTCTTAATATCGTACAGATTGGCGCTCTGCCCGGCGGAATATACGCCTTCGGGGTAAATCCTCTCCGCCGCCGCCGTAATTTCCTCCACCGTTTGAAAGGCGTCGTTTCCTTCCTGCGGGGTATCGGTATATATGATCAGGCGGGCAAACCGCGCGGAGTAAAATCTCTCCGTAATGGAGGCGTCCAAAAACTCCGGCGGTATCCCCGTCCCGACAGTTTTGGCATAGGACATGACCGAAGTGATGTGCGGGAGCGCCGACAACTCTCCACCAAGCAGTTCTTCCCTGGCCGCGTAGCCTTTTGGCACGAGCAAAACCATGGCGGTGCTTCTGCCCTCGCCTTCGGCGTCGCCGTCCTCCCCGGTCATCTGGTCGAACGCGGCCTGATAGCCGTACATGAAGTCGGTCCGTGACTGCCCGAGGAAGCAGGGAACAATGACCGCCGCGACAAATATGACAGCCGGTACCGCCAGCCTGCGCAGGACGTTATACACATTGGAAAAAGACGGGATAAGCTCCCGGTGATGCGTTTTATCGATCATCTTATACACGCTCATCGTCAGCGCCGGCAGAAACACCATGACCGAAACAAAGCTGAACGCAACGCCTTTGGCAAGGCTCAGCCCCAAATCGGCGCCGATGCGGAAATCCATAAACAGAAGCGCCATAAAACCGAACAGCGTTGTGGAAGCGCTGGCCGCCACAGCGGAAAAGCTCTCCCTGACGGCCTCGCGCATGGCCGTTTCCACGCTGACGCCGGATTTCCGGCGCTTGCCGAAGCTGTGCAGCAGGAATATGGCATAGTCCAGCGACACGGCAAGCTGCAAAATCGGCGTGACCGCGTTTGTCAGAAAACTGACGCCGCCCAAAAAAGCGTTTGTGCCCATATTGATCACGACTGACATCCCTATGGCCGCCAGAAACAACAGAGGCTCCACCCATGAGGTGGTCGACAGAATCAAGATCAGAAGAATGAGGGGCAGCAGAATGATCATCGCGTTTCTGACTTCCGTGCCCGTGGCGGACTGGACAAACTCGATTTCCGCCGCCTCCCCCGTCACGGAGCCCCTGTCGCCGAGCAGCGCCCTGATTTCACGGATGCCCTCCTTTTCTTTTCCCTTTGCAACCGTCACCGAATAATGCGCGTTCCCGTCCTTATAATAGCTCTCGGTCACATCCCTGCCGTTCATTTCAAGGGGCCGCCGTAAATCGGCCGCGTCGTCGAGCCACAGGACCTCGCTCACATGCTCAAGTCCCGCAAGTTCCCGCTTAAACGCCAGAGCCTCCATCAGGGAAACGCCGCGCACCGTCACGCCGGCGTTGGGCAAAGCCTGCGGGAATTCCTCGGCGATCAGTTTCAGCGCCTTGGTAGACTGCGCGTCAGGCGGCAGATATTCCGCCATATTGTATTTGACCTCCACCGTCAAAAACAGCAGGGCGCACAGTACGGCCGAAACGGCGAACAATATCATCACCGCTTTCCTGCGGCGAATCACGGCGTCGGCAAACTGGTCCATGAGAACCTTCCTTTCAGCACATACTTGTATTATAATATACACACTGTCGGATTACAACCTACAATGACCGCCCGGATTGCCGATAGCCCGACAGAAAAAGAGAACCTGTCGCCTTTCCTTCACAAAACAAAAAAGTGACTGTCCGCCACCTTTTACCGTCATTTCTATTTCGGTTATCTATCGTACGCTAAAGCCGGAAAGACCGTTATAGAGAAGCGTCGAGCAAAATGCCGCCATTTCGGGCACCGGTTCCTTCATGCCGGTGGAAAGCCATTTTTGAACGACGCTCAACACGCCGTTGACAATGAAAAACTGTAAATACTCTAAAATGCCGGGGTCTATATTTTTCATGCTCTGAATCTCATGGATGATTTTTTGCTGGGCAAGGAGCATGATCTCGCGCTGAAAGGCGAAATCGCCGTTTTCACTCAGCAGTACCTCAAACAGTTCTGAATTGGCCTTCGCGTAGCTCAAAATTTGTTCCAGAGCCTGGACGGTGCGTTTTGTCTGCTCTGAAAAGGCGTCGTCGGAGATAATGACGGACAGTTCGTTTATGCACTCCCGCTGGATTTGGTATAATAAGTCATAGACGCCGGCATAATGCGTGTAAAAGGTACTGCGGTTGATCCCGGCGTTCTCACAGAGCATCTTCACTGAAATCCGGGAAACGGGATATTTT
This sequence comes from Oscillospiraceae bacterium, assembly GCA_031254575.1. Lineage (GTDB taxonomy): Bacteria > Bacillota > Clostridia > Oscillospirales > UBA929 > UBA929. The sequence continues at coordinate 7,965 of JAIRUE010000001.1, forward strand.
TTCATCAGCGGCACAAGGCTTTCGCGGATGATTTGTTTGGTAAGGCGCACACGGTGGTCAGTTTTCCTTTTTTCCATCGCTACTCACCGCGGATGACGACGCTGCGCCAGCGCCCGGTGGACAGATACAGCAGCAAAAATATGAGCGCGCCCGCGGAAGCGGCCGGCGCGGCCAGCCCCACGCCGCTCAAACCCAACCCAAAAACACGGGACAGCAGCAGAGCCGCCGGGACCCGCAGGCCGACCGAGCTGATAAAGGTATTGAGCAGCGTGACATTGGCGTGGCCCGCGCCGTTTACCAGGCCCACGAAACAGAATACGAACGGGACAAGCAGATAATCCCAGGAAAACGCCCGCATGTAGACGGCGCCCGCGGCAATGACGTCGGGGACGGTTGACAGCACGCCCATGATTTGCGTCGTGAAAAGCTGCGCGGCGGCAAAAACGGGTATGCCGACCGCGAGCGACAGCAGAATGCCCACCCTCATCGTATGTATCGCGCGGTCATGCCGGTCCGCGCCGAGGTTTTGCGCGCTCATCATCGACACGGAGTTGGAGACCGCCTGCGCCGGCATGATGGCAAAGCCGTTAAACCGCCCGGCCAGACCCGCCGCCGCCGACACCGAGAGACCGTAGCCGTTAACCAGCGCGCTCATCAGCAGAAACGACAGGTTGACCGCCACCTGCGAGATACTGGCCGGAATCCCCAGCCGCAGGATCAGCTTGAGTTTATCGCGGTGGATGACAAAACTCTTGCGTTTGAAGTCAAACATAAACCCGCTCCGGGCGAGGTAGACGGCCGATACGACCACGCTGCCCGCCTGGGAAACGACCGTGGCAATGGCGGCGCCCGCCGCGTCCATGTGAAATACGGCAACCAGCAGCAGGTCGAGAAACACGTTGGCGCAACACGCTCCGGCCACGAAAATCAGCGGGCGCTTGGAATCGCCCATGCCGCGCAGTATGCCGGATATGGCGTTGTATAAAAATATAAACGGCAGCCCGCAGACACAAATATTCAGATATACCCTCGCCTCACCGAACCCCGCCTCCGGTACCCGGAGCGCCCTCAAAAACAGACCGCCCAGCGGCAAAAAAAGAGCGGTCATCAGAACCGAGGCGAACAGCAGGGAAGTCAGCATGGTGGACGCCGTTTTTTGCACGTCGTCCATCATCTTCGCGCCGAAATACTGGCCGATCAGGATGGTGCCGCCCACCGACAGGCCGATGGCCATAGCCGTCGCGAGAAAGGTAAGCTGGCCCCCGTTGTTGACCCCGGAGACCGACGCCTCGCCGGAAAAATGGCTGACAATGAGCAAATCGGCCATGTTATACAGCTGTTGTATCAGCATCGACAGCAAAAACGGGGCGGAAAACCGCACCAGCCGGTTTGCCACGCCGCCCTGCGTCAGGTCATTTTGAAATTTTTTGTTGTCATTCATATGTCACTTTTCCTCAATCCGGCCGCGCTTCCGTTTTACGCGCCTGTCCCTTACTGTACCACATATGCCCGCCGGATTCAACACGCAATCTTATCCGGGAGTGAACAAGCTGTACGGGCCATTTGTCCCATGTAAAAGCGCGGTGAGATTTACACTCACCGCGCCTGTGTCCGCCTGACCGCGCACGATATGAGAAAGTTTACCGCAAAGTAAAACAGACAGGCAAATCCGCAAAGTACAAACACATCCGACACGTTCTGCGTCGCAAACCCGGTGTAGATGGCGCGGGAATTAAGGCTGATTTAGGGGAATCCGCTCAAATGCCGCACAATAATGCCGCCGTCCTTGCAATCTTTGCCTGTGTACGGTATACTGGGTTTACCTACATGAAACGGGAGGGATCCGGAAAATGACCGAACAGCTGCGGGAGATAGGCCGCCGCCTGTCCGATCTCAGGAGTATTGTGGAGATCGGGATGGCTGATTTTTGTGAAAAGGCCGGGGTGACGGCGGAGGAATTGGCCGCGTATGAGCGGGGGGAGAAGGATTTCTCATTCTCTTTTCTCTACAACGCCGCGCATATTTTAGGCGTTGACGTGATGGACCTGATGAGCGGCGACAGTCCCCGCCTGTCCTCCTGTTCGCTGGTAAGGGACGGGCAGGGGTTCCGCGTTGACCGCCGCGCCGCCTATCAGTACGCGCATTTGGCGTTTACATTCCGCGACAAGAAGGCCGAGCCGTTTCTTGTCACCGTCGAGCCGAAAGAGGAGACGCCCGTCCTGCACGCCCACGAGGGGCAGGAGTTCAATTATCTGCTGTCGGGGCGTATGCGCTTCTACATCGACGCGCTGACCTACGTCCTCGAACCGGGCGACAGCCTGTACTTCAACGCGAATCTCCCCCATGCCATGCAGGCGCTGGACGGCGGGCCGGTCAGATTCCTGGCCGTGGTCATGGGGTAACTTGGAGGGTATTATGCCGCTGTATGAAAAATTTACGGGCCGCCACCGCGACGATTACGCGACGCTGGACGACCTGCGTAAAAACTATAAGCTCACCGTGTCCGGCGACTTCAATTTCGCCTTCGACTGTCTGGACGTGATCGCGGCCGAAACGCCGGACGCCCTGGCCATGCTGTGGCTCTCCAACGAGGGGGAGGAGAAGCGTTTTACCTTTGAGGACATGCGCCGCCTTTCGGTCAGAGCCGCCAATTTCTTTGCCGCGCAGGGCATCGAAAAAGACGATATGGTCATGCTCACCATGTCGCGCGACTGGCGGTACTGGCCGGTGCTGATGGGCCTTCACCGGATGGGCGCCGTCGCCGTGCCGGCAACCTACCTGCTCACCAAAAAAGACCTCGTGTACCGGATGAACGCCGCCTCCGTAAAGATGCTGCTGACCACTCCCCGTTTCGGCGTGGTCCGGGCGATGGAGGAGGCCCTGCCGGAATGCCCGACAGTCCAAAAATTAGCCGTCTTCGGGACGGCGGACGGGCATCCGCTGCCGGACGGCGCGGACTGGATCGACTTTGACGCCGGTCTGGAAGCCGCGCCGGAAACGCCGGTCAAACGCCATAATAAAAAGTCCGATATGATGCTGATGTCCTTCTCCTCCGGCACCACGGGCTATCCCAAGATGGTGTGGCACGACTACACCTATCCCCTCGGGCACATCATGACCGGCTGTTTCTGGCACCGGTGCGAGGAGGGCGGCCTGCACTTCACCATTTCCGACACCGGATGGCTGAAGAGCCTTTGGGGAAAGATGTACAGCCAGTGGCTGGCCGGGAGCGCCGTCTTTACCTACGACTTTGATAAATTCTCAGCCCCCGACATCCTGCAAAAAATGCAGGATTACAAAATCACCACCTTCTGCGCCCCGCCCACGATGTACCGCTATATGATCAAGGAAGACCTGAAAGCCTATGACCTCTCCTCCCTCTCCCACTGCACCACGGCGGGCGAGGCGCTCAATCCGGAGGTTTACAGGGCGTGGCTGGCCGGGACGGGCCGGAAGATCTTTGAGGGATTCGGGCAGACGGAAACCACCATCAGCTGCTGGACGGGGTATCCCTGGATGCAGCCGCGCCTCGGCTCGATGGGACTGCCGGTGCCCGGCTACCGCATGATTATCGCCGACGAGAACGGAAACGAGGCCGCCCCCGGCGTCACCGGCGAGATATGCATCCGCACCGACGCCGCGGGCGGCGGCAAACCCTTCGGGATGTTTTCGGGCTATTACCGCGACGACGAGAAGACGGGCTCCATCTGGCACGACGATCTCTATCACACCGGCGACACGGCGTATACCGACGAAATCGGCTATTTGTGGTATGTCGGGCGCACCGACGACGTCATTAAATCCTCCGGCTACCGTATCGGCCCGTTTGAAGTGGAGAGCGTTCTGCTGGAACACCCCGCCGTCACCGAATGCGCCGTCACCGGCATTTCCGACCCTGAACGCGGCTTTGCCGTCAAAGCCACCATCGTGCTCTCCCAAGGCTACGCCGGTTCGCCGGAACTGACCCGTGAACTGCAAAACCACGTCAAGAAGCTCACCGCGCCCTATAAATACCCCCGTGTCATCGAATACGCCGAAGCCCTGCCCAAAACCGTCAACGGAAAGATACGGCGGTCCGAAATCCGGGAAAGGGACAGCGGGTGAACGGAAGTCAATCAGAAGCGGCGCGACGCCGGACCCGCATTGTTCGGGTCCGGCGTCCGCTGAATGGCGTCCTTTTTTGTCTTTACACGGGTCGTGTTCGCGACTATACTGTAATCATGGCTTTGGAAAAGCGGGGTGGTGTGGCATGGAGTACGTTACCGCCGCGCAGACCGCCCTCTCGTTTTACGCTTCCCCCAATAAAATGAGTTTATTGACCATTTATTTACGGAGAAGCGAAGCTATCGCCTGCCACTATCTCAAGCGTATGGACGAAGCGGAGGCGTATCTTCTTGACGCTTTGCGAAGCTGCCTGCCGCACGGTTTTATCACCCCGTTTGTGGAATCGGTGGATTATTTCAGCGGTCTTATGGAACGGTGCCTGAAGCGGGAGTTTCAAATCGCGCAGCTCGTGACGCGGGGCGTGCCGTACAGGGAGATCGCGGCGCGGTTTTTCGTTTCCGAGGGGCGGATGCGGAACATGATTAAGGAGATCCAGGGCAAGCTGCTGATTAACAACAAGGCCGAATTGGCGAAATTGATTCTGTAAAGCCCCTAAAACGTACCTTTTCCGGCGCGGAATGGGACTCCCCCCGGCGGAGCTTTTGCTCTATAATCTCATGCGGGGAGAGTGTGTTTGCGCGCCGAAAAATTATTTTCAAAACCTCACCCTTGGGGGATTTACTTTTTTTCTCAAACACTGTAAAATCGTAGACAGGCTGCAATAGCTGCGTTTTTTCAACACGAAAAAACGCAAAAAATGAACACGGAGGATCTTTATCATGAACGCAAGGAAAGTTTTATCCCTGGTTTTGGCGGCGGCGATGGCGCTGACGCTGTTTGCCCCGGCGGCATGGGCGGCGAATAATCAAACCATAACGATTGGGACAGGAGCCGTAGTAAATCATCCTGTTTACGGCAATGGCAATACTTTAGATAATGGTGCTGCAGATTGGGGGCCTTCTGACTGGCCAACAACAGCTACCGAAAACACCGTCAACATCAACAGCGACGGCACGGTGAATGGCGACGTTTACGGCGGGGTTGCGGCGCTTCCAACAGCCCCTCCTCCTTACGATGTCAACGCCGAGTTAAACAAAGTGAATATCAACAGCGGCACAGTGAACGGCGACGTTTACGGCGGGTATGGCGGTGATAAACATAAAATGCCCAACAATGCCACGGCTGGCGGTGCCAACAAAAGTAACACCGTGACCATCAACGGCGGCACGGTGAATGGCGACGTTTACGGCGGATACGCCGAAGGTTCTGTCAGCGCTACGGCCAGCTACAACAAAGTCATTATCAGCAGCGGTACATATGAGGGGGTTGAGATACAGGGCGGACATGCTGAGGGTGACGGTGAGGCCACAGCCAACGGCAATACCGTCACCATCAGCGGCGGCACATTCGAAGGCGGTTGTTTAATAAGCGGTGGATTAGCATACAGTTCTGGCGGCGGCGATACTACGGCCAGCGGCAACACCGTGACCATTCAGGGTAATACTACGTTTAATAGCAGCGGTCTCGGCTACCCCATTCTCAAGGGCGGCGAAGCCAACAGCGGCGGTACCACCGTATCCGCAAACAACACGCTGAACCTGTCGGTCAAAAACCTGCAAGCGCAAAAGCTGGCGGATTTCCAGACCATGAATTTCACCATACCGAACGGTTTCAGCAAAAACGCCGATACCATGATTACCGTCAGTGGCTCCCCGGCAGACCTCGCCGACGTGACGGCGGTAGGATTGGCGTTTGCCGCAACGCCAACGCTGGCGGTCGGCGAACAGTTCACGCTGATCGGCAATGTGGGCGGTACATACAATGGCAATTCAACTACCACCGCTTCCGGTTACACGTTTGAGCTGTCGGTAGATGACAGCGGCCCCGTTGAAAAGCTGGTCGCCAGAGTGATAGCGGTGCCCGCTACGACCTACGCCGTGACTTACCACGCAAACACAGGCACGGGCACGGCGCCCACCGAATCAGCCAAGGCGGCAGGGGCAAAATTTACCGCGAAGGCGGCGACGGGACTGATCCCGCCGGAGGGCAAGAAATTCAAGGAGTGGAACACGCAATCGGGCGGAACCGGTACCTCGTACGCCCCCGGAGCGACCGTCACCATGCCGGCAGGGGCGCTCATCCTCTACGCCATCTGGGAGGACGACGACGACGGCGGGGAAATCAGAGACCCCGACCCTACTCCGCCTGCTCCCTCCCCGGAAAATCCCCCGGAAGAGGGGCCGTCCATCATCGGCTACGGCGGCACGGTGAACAGGAACAGGACGCTTAAAATCGCCGCGTCGTTCAACGCGAGGACCGGCCTGGTCACACCCTACCCGACCGGCCGGGACCTCGAAACGCTGATCGGGGACGCGCGGAGCGGAGCCGGAACGTCCGGCGTCCGCGCCGTCACCCTGGACGCCACAGGCATAGACGGCGTCAAGTCGATGAGCTTGGACCCCAAGACGCTCTCCGCCTTTGCCGAGGCGAATGGGGCGCTTCAGATAAAGCTCCACGGCGCGGGCGTCATCCTCTCCCCGGAGACGCTGGAAACGCTCGCAACTCAGGCGGGCAGGCAAGCCGTCACGGTGGAGGCGTCCGTTGTGGCGGAGAAAGACCTCACGAAGATGCAGGCAGCGCAGGTCAGGGGATACGGAACGGTCGTCAATATCGACGTGTTTGTCGGCAAGGAGAAGGTGGATGTGCCGGTGACAATCAGTATGCCGTATACCTTGAAAGCAGACGAGGACCCCAAGGCCGTCTGCGTGTGGCATCTGAGCGGTGATGGCGAGCTGAGGAGGCTGGACGGCGTATACGACGGGGAGACGGGCTGCGTACTATTCGCGATCGGCCATCAGAGCTGCTTTGTGTCGGGTTATGACCCGGTGGCATTGTGGGAGAACAGGTTCACCGACGTGGACAGGAACCACCCGTTCTATGACGCCATCGCCTACGCGAGTTATTACAGCGGCATCCTGTTCGCCGGAACCAGCGAGACCGCCTTTGACCCCGACGGCGTCATGACGCGCGGCGACTTCATGACGGTGCTGTATAAGCTGGCGGGACGCCCCGCGTACAGTGAGGGCTACCGGAACTTCGGCGACGTGAAAGCGGGCGACTATTACTACGACGCCATCCTGTGGGGGGCGAACACCGGGATCGTGGCCGGCAAGGGCGGAGACAGGTTTGCTCCGTCTGACGCGCTGTCCCGTCAGGAGATGGCGGTGATCCTCTATAAGTACGCGACGAAGGCTGCGAAGTATACCATCCCCCAAAACAGAGGGGCGCAGACATTTGATAAGATGGACGGCTGGGCGGCGACGCAGGCGGGAGCGCTGGGCAGGGCCGGGATGCTGACCAGCGGCGGGTCCGACCTCACGGGGGACGCCTCCCGCGCCGAGATCGCGCGGATGTTTATGGACTTTAT
>JAIRUE010000027.1 GCA_031254575.1 Oscillospiraceae bacterium
GACGGCCCGCGAGGAGGAGAACGACAAGGTGATGGGGCTGGAACTGGGCGCGGACGATTACATCACAAAACCTTTTGCCGTCAAGGAACTGCTGGCGCGCGTCGGAGCCAATATCCGCCGCGTTTCCGTGGCTCGGGAGGCTGCCGAGACGGCGGAAGCGGATGTGCTGGAAGCCGGCCGTCTGCGCCTTCACACGGGCCGCATGGAGGTATCGGTGGACGGCACGCCCGTTGATTTGAGCCAGCGCGAATATGACCTGCTGCTCTACCTGATGCGCAACACCGGGGCGATTGCCTCCCGTGAGGACCTGATGCACAGGGTCTGGAATTACGACTATATGGGCGACCTGCGCGTGGTGGACGTCGCGGTGCGGCGGCTGCGGGAAAAGATAGAGCCAAACCCGGCCGAGCCCGTCTACATCCTGACTAAGCGCGGCGTAGGGTATCTCTTTTCGGGTGGGGACAATGCTTAAAAGCCTTTACATGAAACTGGTGCTCATCCTGCTGCTGCTGATCGTGTCGCTGATGGCGGTGACGGGGGTTTTTCTCAACGGGGCGGTCGCGGGATACTTTATCGACGAGTTCAACGGCACGATGCGAACGGCTTTTTCGCAGAATACGGAGTTTATTCAGGCGCTGCGCGGGGCCGCGGCGGAGGAAGACGCCGCGGCGCGGCTTTCCGGCGTCCTTCAGGCGTACCGTGACGTTTTGGGGGTCGGAGGCAGCCGCCAGGTTTACCTGCTGGACGGGAAAACGGGTGAGGCGCTGGACGGCTCCGGCGACGGCATTGACCTCACGCCGAATATACTCACGGCCATAAACGGCGGGATCGGATACGAGCAGCGCATGGGAGACAGTTTTTTTGACTGCGCCGTCCCCGTCACCGGCTTTGAGGGGGGGGCGTTTGACTATATCGTCTATGTGCGCGACTCCAAACAGGGATTGATCGCGCAGAGCCGGAGCCTGTTTTTCGTCATCCTCCAGGCTATGACCCTGGGGCTGACCTTTTCGCTGCTGCTCTCGCTGCTGCTCTCCAAGACGATGACCACGCCGATCGAGAACCTCACGCACGGCGCGGCCCGCATGGCGGCGGGGGATTTTACCGAGAAGCTGGAGGTGCATTCCCGCGACGAGATCGGGACGCTGACGCAGGCCTTCAACCATATGGCCGGCGTTTTGCAGAAATCTCTGCGGGACGTCGAGGGCGAGCGCGACAAACTCAGCACCCTCTTCCTGCACATGACCGACGGCGTGGCGGCGTTCTCCCACGACGGCGAGCTGTTGCACGTCAATCTGGCCGCGCCGCGCCTGCTGGGGTTGAGGGAAGGCCGCGAGCTTACCTACGCCGTCTTTGAGGAGACCGTCCCGTTTGCGGAGGCCGCCGCGCTGCGCCCGCCCGATTTCATCACGCGCGACATGAGCGCCGGGCAGCGCGGCCTGCGGCTGTATATCGTCCCGTTTGGCCACGGCGGCGCCGAAAGCGGGCTGATGGCGGTCATCCATGACGTGACGGAACAGAACCGCCTGGAAGAACTGCGCCGGGAATTTGTGTCCAATGTTTCCCATGAACTGCGCACGCCGCTGACCGGCATCAAAAGCTACGCGGAGACGCTGATGGAGCCGGAAGACCTTCCGCCGGAGACCATCCGGCAGTTTGCCTCCGTCATCGTTGACGAAGCCGACCGCATGACCCGCCTTGTGCGGGACCTGCTTACCCTGTCGAGTTTCGACTACGGAAAAACGAACTGGCATGTCGCCGATTTTGACATATCGGAGCTGCTGCGCCGCATTTACGACATGCTGCGTATGGAGGCGAAAACCTTCAAACACCGGCTGTCTCTCTCACTCGGCAGGCTGCCCGAAAAAATCTCCGGCGACCGCGACCGGATCGAGCAGGTGCTTATCAATCTCATTATCAACGCCATACGCTATACGCCCGAGGGGGGCAGGATCGACATCGAGGCGGATTCGGAGCCCGAGGCCGTCGTCATATCGGTGCGCGACAACGGTATCGGCATTCCCGAGGAAGACCTCCCCTATATCTTCGAGCGTTTTTACCGCGTTGACAAGGCCCGCTCGCGCTCGATGGGCGGTACGGGGCTGGGGCTTGCCATCGCTAAGGAGATCATGGACAGCCACGGGGGAAGCATCAACGTCCAAAGCAGGCAGGGCGAGGGTACGTCCGTCACATTGACGCTGCCGCTGGACGGCAAGGGGAAACCGGGATGAAAGAGCACGTTAAAACCGCGCTGCTGGTCCTTTTGGGACTCTCGGCCCTATACCTGCTGGGGCGGACATGGATCTACGACAGCAGCCTGCTGGCCGGGAGGGCGGTTTCCAATCCCATACTGGCCGCTCTGTTCGGCGTAGACAGAGCGGAGCCGGAGATATGGGCGCCCGCGCGGCTGGACTATGCTCCCTCGTCGGTTTCCCCGGCCCGCTGCGCGTTGATGCGCGGCGGTATGCGGACGGGCGCGCAGTACGGCGAAGAGGCCGGGCAGGCGTACGAGGCGTTCAGGTTTATGCTGGCGGAGGCGTTTGGCGCCGCGGGAGAAGCGGCCGAACTGCGGGAATCCGAGTGGAGGGAAAAGCTGAGGCGCGACAGCGTGTACTTTGAATTTTCGGGGCGGATACCCCTTTCTCTGCTCGCGGCGTGGCTCTCGGCGGACAGTCCCGGCGACGCCGTTATTGAGGCGGTGGGGCTCTCGTTTACGGAAGAGGGCGGAACGGAACTGCTTTGGGCGGAACCGGACGGAACCTTTTACGGCGCCGACGTTTACGTGGAGCGGGGGCCGTGGCCGGAACTGCCCGAATTGAGGCCCTGTGCGTTCGCGTTTGAGGCGGACGGGAACTATGCCGCGAAACTGGCGGCGAGACAGCTTATTATGGAGGAGGCGGAACCGCGCGAAACGCTCGGAATGTCCGCGCCGCCCGACATACAGCAGGACCTTTCGCTTTACGCGCCTTTTCTGGAGAAATTGGAATTGTCCCCGCTGGGCACGCCTTTTTATATGCGGGGAGGGGCCCGCGTCTATGTTGACGTGGGGAGCGGGCGGAGCTGTGAGATTTCGCCCGACGGGACGATCTTCTTTTCCTGTTCCGCAAGGACCGAACTCCCCGAAGGGTCCGGCGACACCCGGCCCGCGGCGGTTCTGTTGGCGTGGGAGACCGTATCGCTGCTGGAACCCGTGATGGGCGGCGCGCGTTTTGAGGTCTGCCGCGTCACGCAGACGGGCGCCGGTATCACCGTTGAGATGATGCCGGCGGTCAACGGCGTTCCGGTGCTGTGGGAACCCGCCGTAGTGGAGGTGGAGCGCGGCGCCGTCCGCAGGATGTCGCTGAGGCTGTGTCGCGTCACGGACGGAGCGGAGCGGACTGCGCCGCTGCCGTTGAGGCAGGCGGCGGCGCTGCTGCCGGACGGCGGCGCGGCGCGTCTCGGCTTGCGGTACGCGGTCGGGGACGACGGGTACGCGCGGGCCGTATGGGCGGTGGGGTCATGAACTGGGCGCGGGCAAAGACCCTGCTGATCGCGCTGCTGCTCATCGTCAACCTTGTTCTGGGCGGGGTCTGGCTGTACCGTGAACTGCAGGTGCGGACAAGGGCGGCGCGCGCGGTGGAGGACTTGTGCGCCGTTTTGGGGCAAAACGGACTGGGCGCGAAACCGGAACAAATTCCGGAGGCGCTGGCGCTGACCTATGATGTGGAGCGGTCGGATGAAAGGGATGTGCCGTCCGGCGCTTATACGGTACACGAATTGCCGGTTTGGGGACAGCAGGCCGGTTTCGCCCCGAAGGGGGCTCTGTCGGTCACGCCGGTTTCGGGGCAATGGCTTTGGGACAAAGCCTTGCCTATTAACAACAGCCTGTGTTTTTCCGCCGGGCATTGCCTGCTCAAATTCACTGAAAACTGGGAGGATACGGGCCTTTTGGAACAGTGCGCGCTGGGATTCGCCGCGTCGCCGATCGCCCCTGGCGTATTGCGGCTCAAGCCCTGCTGGCGGTTTGTGATTTCAGGGGAGGAGTATTTTGTTCCGGCGGCTTGACGGGATCGGACTTTAGGGCCGGATCCGAATCATACTATATTGCGTCCGCATTCACGCATCCTTCCCCTTGTCAAGCGGTACAGGCTGTGTTACAATAGGAAAGGCGGTGCAGTCCGCGGGCGTTGCGGAGCTTGACAGGAAAAAAAACGGCGCAGCCGATAGGGGAGGGCGGTCCTTATGAAAAAACGCGCGTTGTTCAGCGTATCCGACAAGACGGGTGTGTGCGGGTTTGCGCGCCGCGCCGCCGCGCTGGGATATGAGATCATCTCAACGGGCGGTACGCAAAAGACGCTTGAGGAGGCGGGCGTGCCTGTCGTCAACGTCTCGGAGGTCACCGGCTTCCCGGAGTGTCTGGACGGGCGGCTGAAAACCCTTCATCCCGCGATCCACGGGGGGATCCTCGCCGTGCGAGGCAGCCGCGACCACATGGCGCAGATGGAGCTTTTGAACATCGAGCTGATTGACATTGTGGTCATAAACCTCTATCCTTTCAAGCAAACTATTTTGCGTGAGGGAGTCCGATTGGACGAGGCTATTGAAAACATCGACATCGGCGGTCCCGCTCTCATCCGCTCCGCGGCCAAAAACTGGCCCGACGTGGTGGTGGCGGTGGACCCGTCCGATTACGAGGGCATCCTTGAGCAGCTTGAGAACGGCGGCGTTCCGAGGGAGAGGCGTTTTGAGCTGGCCCGCAAGGTTTTCGAGCATACGGCGCATTATGACGCGCTGATTGCCGACTACCTGCGCCGGCAGACCGGCGCGGGGTATCCCGAAACGCTCACCGTTACATACGAGAAGGTGCAGGATCTGCGTTACGGCGAAAACCCGCACCAAACGGCGGCTTTTTACCGCGAGGTCGGCAGCCCGCAGGGTTCTCTCGTCAGGGCGGAGCACCTTCACGGCAAAGAGATGTCGTTCTGCAACATCAACGACGCGGCTGCTGCTGCGGCGCTTATCAAGGAATTTGACTGCCCCTGCGTGGTTGCTGTCAAGCACGCGACGCCTTGCGGCGTCGGGCTGGGCGGCACTCTTACAGAGGCGTACCGCAAAGCGTATGACGCCGACCCCGTTTCGATTTACGGCGGCATTGTGGCGCTCAACCGCGTCTGCGAGGCCGACACGGCGGAGGCATTGTCCGAAACACCGCTGGACATCATCCTCGCGCCGGGGTATACCGACGAGGCTTTGGAATTGCTCACATGCAAAAAAAACACCCGTATCCTGCTGCTGGAAGGTATTTGCGAACCCGTGCCGGAGGACGCTCTCGACTTCAAAAAGGTATCGGGTGGGCTGTTGGTGCAAAGCGCCGACCGCGCCGCGTCCGGCCCCGCCGCTCTTAAGGCTGTGACCAAGAGGGAGCCGGCGCCTGAAGAGCTGGACGCGCTCGGCTTGGCGTGGTGTGTCTGCAAGCACGTCAAATCCAACGCCATCGTGCTGGCCCGGGACGGCATGACGGTTGGGATCGGCCCGGGACAGACCAACCGCGTCACGGCCGCCGAGATCGCCATCCGTTACGCGGGCGGGCGCGCCAGAGGAAGCGTCATGGCGTCCGACGCGTTTTTCCCTTTCCCCGACTGTGTTGAGGCCGCGGGGAAGGCCGGGATCACCGCCATCATACAGCCGGGCGGCTCCATCCGGGATCAGGCGTCCGTCGAAGCCGCCGACCGCCTGGGCATCGCGATGGTGTTTACGGGGGAAAGGCATTTTAAGCATTGAGGAGGGTTTTGTCATGAAAAAAATCTATGTCCCGATGATCCGTTACGGCGACAAGGAATTTGACGAGGGATTTATCGGCTGGGGCTTTCAGAGCATGGAGGAGCAGATCCGTGACGCGCGGGCGGTCATGGACATCATCTCCCGGGACGGCCTGAAAATTCTTGACATTGCCTGCGGCCTGGGTACCTACCATAAGGTCTGGCTGGAAGCGGGGCATACCGTCGTCGGCACCGACCTGTCGGAGACTTTCATCACAATGGCTCGGAACACCAATACGGGCGCGGCGTATCGCGTGGAGAATTTCTACGACCTTGAGGAGGAAAACGAATACGACCTAGTGACGATGATCGACACGCCGGTGGAAGACGAGGATGTGCCGCGCAACGTCTACCGTGCCCTCAAGCCCGACGGAAGTTTTGTATTTCAGCTCTCCAATCCCGTTTATAAACACCTGCGCGGGCAAAAGCTCGAAAACAGCCGGAGCTGGAAGGAAAACGAAGACCGTACCTTCCTGCTCACCCGGCATGAATACAACGAGGACATCGACCGCTGGGAGTATGAGGAATGGCACCTGAACCTTGAGACGGGAGACGTCCTCATCGAGCATAACTTTTCCACACACCTTACCTTTTCCCGTCTGGTTGACATTCTTTTAGCCGTGGGATTCTGCAGCGTCTCCATCCTCGACGCCGATGGCAGGCCCTATACCACCAGCCATGAGGACCCGAAGAATTTTTTCTGCGTCGCCCGCAAGGGGATGAAGTGACCGAACCCAAAAAAACGGCGCGCGCCGCGCGCCGTTTTTATTAGCCAGTTGTGGCAAAACCGGTCTCGCGGGGGACCGTATCGCTAACGCTTGGAACCCAGTATCCGGTACAGCGTCGATAAGCTGATCCCCATCTCCTCGGCGGCCTTGCGCTTTCCCTCGACAGTATTGCCGTAAATATTGAGCATGGCGCGCGCGTGGTCACGCCCGTAGGCCGCCCGCATCTTGCGCAGCGACCCGGCCGCCGGTCCTTCGGTATGCTGGACGGCCGCGCCCAGATAGGACGCCAGTATGATCCCGCCGGGGCAGGCGTCAACGGCCGCCTCCACCGCGGAGCGCAACTCGCCGATGTTGTGTTTCCAGTCCTGCCGGGACAGAATATCCCTTGCCTCTTCCGAAAAGCCCTGAATGTCCTTGCCGGCGGCGAGCGCCCGCGCGGAGGCGAAACGCAGCGCCGCCGGAACGATGTCGTCCCGCCGGTCGCGCAGGGGGGGGAGAAAAACCGGCATGATGTTCATCCGGGCATATAAATCTTCGGGGAAATCCCCCCGCCGCGCCTTTTCCGCCAGTCCCGGCTCCGCCGAAGCCATCAGGCGCGCGGCCAGCGGCTTGACGTCCAGCCCGCGCACCACATGGCGCGAAGCGTAGAGGTTTGCCGCCTCCATCACCAGAGGGCCGTCCCATGTGTCGATGCGCTCGCAGAACAGCGTCCCGCCGCCCGCTTCCAGCGCGGCGTCGCGCAGGTTTTCAGGCGTATTGCCCGCCCGGACGGTGACAAACGGGCGCTCCTGCTTGTTGGCTATACGGTGCAGGGCCAGCGCGAAATCGGTTTTTCCAAGCCCCGGCTCGCCGATGAACAACGCGGGCGTTTTCAGCATCGCCAGCCTCTGGATGCGTTCCCAGACCGATACCATCGCATCGCTGACCGTGGGCAGGGCGTCGGCTGTCAGTTCCCCGGGCGCCGGGTCGGGGCGGAACAGGACGAGCGCGCCCACCTGCGCGCCGTCGGCGCGCACGGGGTAGGCTTCCATCAGTCCCGGCGCGGCGCCCCCGGCGGTCCTCAACTCGCACCGGAACGCCGACTGGCTGATCCCCTCCAGCGCCGTTTTCACCTCCGGCAGGTTGGACAGGATAACGCCGGCCAGAGGTACCGGGCAGGGGCGGTCGTTGACGTAAACCGTCTGCCCGTCACGGTTGAGAAGGGCCGTCGGGCAGGGAAGCGCGTCCAGTATCCCGAGCAGCAGATCCTGCTCTGCCTGCCTGTAGTCCATAACCTGTATCCCCCTACCTTCTTGTATTTAGGACGGCCTTTTTTATGCAAAACAAGCTCAAAGCCCTGCTGTTCGCGCTGTTTTTCCCCTTTATGCATCTGGCGCTCCGCGCCGGCGTGCAGACGCTGGCCGCTTGGGCCGCTTTGGCGCGGGTGCGGGCGCGTTTCCCGGAACTGAGCGATGAATACGCGGGGAATCAGGCAAACCTTGAGATGCGCACAGCCGCGCCGTGGCTGCTGATCGCCTCGTCCCTGCTGACGCTGGCGGCGGTCATTTTGCTGCTCCGGTTTCTCAGGATACCGCCGCGGGAATTTGCGGGGACAGGACGGCTGCGCCCGGTGACTGTTTTAACAATTATCGAGATCGGGCTGGGGCTCAATCTCGCGCTGTCCGCGATGACCACTCTGCTGCCGCTGCCGCAGTCGTGGGCGGCGGAGCATTCCCGCGGCGTTTCGGACCCCCTTGCGGCGGCGGGTCCGGCGGCATTCTTTCTCTGCGCCGTTATCGCCGTGCCGCTGGCGGAGGAGGCGGTCTACCGGGGACTGGCTTTCCGCTTTCTTCGGAGCGGGTTTTCGCCGGTCATGGCGCTGCTGTGGCAGGCCGTGCTGTTCGCCGCCTTTCACGGGACCAAGCTGCAGATGGTCTACGTCTTCCCCGCGGCGGTCGCCTTGGGACTGGTATACGTCTGGTGCGGGACATTGGCCGCGCCGCTTGTCCTGCATATGACATTCAACGCCTACAGCGTGTTTTCCCTACCGCTGCCGGGCGCCGTTTGGGGGCGGTGTGTCTGCCTGCTGGCGGGCGCGGCGATCACCGGCTTTGGTCTTCACGGGGTCTGGTCCCGCTCTAAGGCAAAAGTCCTCCCCGTACCACCGAATAGGTTTCCCCGCCCTCCCCGACAATGATAAAGTCCGTAAGCGCCAATCCGGCGCCATGCAGCGCGTCCCTGATCCGCGCGGCTTCGAGGATGTCTTTTTTAGACGGCATGGGAGTCCCGTTCGGGTGGTTGTGCCCGATGAGGACGCCCGCGGCGTGGTAGCCGAGCGTCGTATTCAAAATGACGCGCACACTGTAATCCACACGGGCCGCCGAGTGGGCCGTGTCTCTGGAGAGCCGCTCATAGACCAGCCGCCGTTTCGCGTCCAGAAACACAGCGAGGACGCACTCGGATTTCTGTCCGGCGAGCCGTTCCCGCACATAGGCTTCGGCCAGTTCCTGTGTATCCAGCGGCCGTCCGGGTTTCGCGGGAGGGTTCTCGTTGTAGGCCCGCGCGATGTCCCCCGTAAACCTCATGTGTGAGGCGGTTTGCGGCCCGATGCCCGTTACTTCGAGCAGTTCCTGATATTCCGCGTCCAATACGCCGCGCAGGGAACCGAAACGGTTGATAAGGCGGTGCGCGGTGCTGTTTGTGTCGCCGCGCGGGATCGTTTGGAAGAGAAGCATCTCCACTTGCTTGTGCGGTTCCTGCGGCAGACCCTGCTTGCTGTATTCCGCCCGCGTCCGCTTCCGGTGCCCCTTATGCAGATTCTCTGCCATATCAGCGCGAACCGGGTTTGACGCAGGGAATTCCCTGTTTGCAAAGGGGGCATTCCTCCGCCGTCCACGACGGAATACTGATCCTGACCAGCGCCTCAAAGGGCACTCCGAACGGATTACCGCCGCTTGTGCGGTCGACCAGCGCGCCCACGCCCAAAACATCCGCGCCGCGCTCAAGGCAGACGCCCATGACCTCCTTGACGCTTCCCCCGGTCGTAACGGCGTCCTCCACCACAAGGACGCGCTCGCCCGGACGGATGGCAAAGCCGCGCCGCAATGTCATCACGCCGTTTTCACGTTCGGCGAACATGTTCCGGCAGCCCAGACACCGCGAAACTTCATACGACATGATGACCGCGCCCAGCGCGGGCCCCACGACCGCGTCCACATCCGAAAACCGACCGGCCAGCTCCCGGCAGAGTTTCTCCGCCAGCGAGGCTGATTCAAACACGCGCCCGCACTGCATGTATGTCGCCGCGTGGCGGCCCGAGGAAAGGCGGAAATGCCCCTCCATCCGCGCCCCGGTACAGTCCAGTATGTCCAGCACAGCCTGTCCGTCCACAGCCGTCTCCTCCCATTATTGACAATTCCGTTGAGAATACTATATAATAAATCCGCTCAAAGCACAAGGGGGTACCGCATGAAAAAGTTCGCGCTTGAGCACGTCGAAATAGACGACCCGCGCGCCCGCGAGGCGTATGAGCTGTTCCTCTCCGTCCATGGCGCGGATACGCCGGCAAGCCTTATGGACATCTCCCGCGCCGCCGTGAGGCATATGGAGAAAGAGGGGCTTCTGCCGCAGTTTGACCGTTCCGGGGAGGGCGGTCCCTGCCGGATACGCGTGACGGTCGATACCGAAACGGGGCCTCAGCCTTGGCTTTTGAGCGTTGGCGGCGATATTCGCTCCCTGCTGGCGGCGCGCGTCTGTGTTTTTCAGGCCATACGCGTCACCGGCTCCACCGACCCGCGGGTCTCTCCCGGCAAAACGGTCCCGTCCGTGACTGCCGCCGGGGAGGAGATAGAAATCAACCGGCTTGGCGTCCCGACCGGCCTTGCGCGCCGGATCATCCACCCCGCTTATGCCGGCGGGCCCATGGAGGCCGTTATGGCGGCCGGCGCGGCCCCGGCCCGTCATATCGCGCGCGGGGCACCGCGGCCGGGCGACGCCGTGCTGCTGCTGGGCGGCGCGGACGGTAGTTTCGGGACAGGGGATAACGGCGCGCCGCCGGAGGAGCATCGTCTGCTCCGCCTTTTCCGCAAGGAGCGCGCCGCGCGTCTCGTCAAGCGCTGTGCCGGGTTCGTCGACGGCTGGCCGGCCGGGCTGGGAGGGCCGGGCGGCGGGTTTCGCGTCTATCTCGACCGCGTTCCGGGGCGCTCCGTTTTCGCGCTGCGGGGACGGCTGGCGGTGGTGGTCGCGCCGGAAGACGCTTCTTCTTTTTGTCTTGAGGCTGATAAGGAAAATTTATCTTGCGTGATGATTGCCGAGCTCACGGATGAAAACCGTCTTACAATAGAGCCGGATGAAGGGAAAGACAGCGCTCTTTTCCATTCGGCGGACGACATAAAGGCGGTTCCGGTCCATATCAAACGCCCCTCTGCCTCCCCGCGTTCCCCTTGGGAAGACAGTTCTCTTTCCCCCTCGGAACGCCTGTTACTGTTGGTCTCGGACCTCAATTTCTGCTCGCAGCAAGGGTTGACAGAGCTGTTTGACGCGTCCGTCGGGGCGGGCAGCGTCCTCGCCCCCCACGGAGGCTTGGCCGGGGCCGCGCCGGAGCAAGTGGCGGCGGCGCTCATTCCAGCGCCGGGCAGCCGCACCGCCAGCGTGATGAGTTGCGCGTTCGTTCCGGACTGTGAGGACCCGTTCGGCAGCGCCGTTTTCAGCGTGGCGGCGGGGGCCGCCAAACTGGTGGCGGCCGGTTGCGCGCCGCAGGAACTGTATCTGGCTCCGGGAGATTGTTTTCCCCGTTCCGGCGACGGCCCGGACTTATGGGAGCGTTCTCTGGCGGCCGTTTTGGGGACTTTTTGGGCGCAAATGGGCCTTTCCGCCGCCTCTTGCGCGGCGGCGGAGCCGGCGTACTATTCCCCCTTCCCCGTCTGTTTTGCCTTTGCCGTCGCGCCCGCGGCGCGTATCCTTCCCTCGCACTTCGTACGGCACGGCGGCGTTATTCACCTGATGGAGGCCCCCCTGCGCGAGGACGGGCTTCCGGATCTGGCCGGGCTGCGCGCCATGTGGGAGCGCCTGTACGGGTATGTCCTAAGGGGCGCGGTGCTCTCCGCCTACGCCTGCGAGATGGGCGGCGCGGCCGGCGCGCTGGCGCATATGAGCCTTTCGGGGCTGGGCGTCCGCGCCGACCCCGGGGTCTATGACGACGGGTTCTTTACCGCGCCGAGAGGCAGCATTGTCTTTGAAAGCCCGCAAGCTCTTGAGGGGGAGCGCGTCATAGGCATTGTGCAGCAGAAGCCGGAAATCCGGCTGGGCAACGATTTTATCCCGATTGACAGCCTCTATGCCGCGTGGTGGAAACCGCTTGAGAGCGTGTTCCCCACCGAGGCCCCCGCGCAGGATACGGCGGTCCCCTCTCTCGAGTATATCCGCCGCGCGCCGCCGCCGGTGCACCTGCTCAACGCGAGGCCGCTGGCAGCCGTTCCCGTCTTTCCGGGAACCACCGGCGAGTACGATACGGCGGCCGCGCTGGAAGCGGCGGGCGCGCTGACTGAGACGACGGTTATACGCGACATGCGCCCCGATTGGCTGGATCAGGCGGCGGACGCGCTGGAAAAATCTTTGCGTAAAGCGCAGATCCTGGTGCTGCCCGGAGGGTTTTCGGACGGCGGACCGGACGGCGCGGGGGCGTTTATCGCCGCGTTTTTGCGTGACCCGCGTCTGAGTGACGCCGTGCGCGACCTGCTGCACCGGCGCGGCGGCCTGGTTTTAGGCGTCGGCGACGGTTTTTCGGCGCTTATCAGGCTGGGGCTTGTCCCCTACGGCGATGTTTGCGACACGGACGGGGACTGTCCGGCGCTGACGCGCAACGCCATCGGGCAGTACCGGTCGCGGTATGTCCACACACGGGTATCGTCGGTACTGTCGCCGTGGCTGATGCGGTGCGCCCCGGGTGAGATACACACGGTGCCGGTTTCCCACGCGGAGGGACGGTTTGAGGCCTCCGGCGCCATGCTGGAAAGCCTCGTCCGGGGCGGGCAGGTGGCGTTCCAATACTGCGACGTCAAGGGCAATCCGAATATGGCCACATTCATCAACCCCTTCGGTTCCATGCTGGCGGCGGAAGGGATCACCAGTCTCGACGGGCGTGTTTTGGGCAAGATGGCCCACCCGGAGCGCGCGGGTTTCTATGTGGGCAAGAACGTCCCCGGCAACAAGCAGCAGCCGGTTTTTGAGGGAGGGGTACGGTATTTTCGGTGACTATAAGCGGATCGTGCCGCATATCGCGGTGGGCGGCGGCGTTATCGGCGCCGTGGCGGACTGGGCTGTGTCGCAAGGCTATAAGACCCTGCTGGCCGTTACAGACCCCAACACCCGCCGCGTCGCGGGGGACAGGGTTATAGCGGACTTGTGGGACGCCGGGCTGACGGTGCGCGAGTGCCGGTTTGAACAGGACGAGCCGCTGCCGGACGAGGCGTCGGCGGGGGCGCTGCTGGCGGCTTATGCACCCGATATTGACCTGATTTTGGGGATAGGCTCCGGCACGATAAACGACCTCTGCACTTTTGTCGGGGCAAAGGTCAAACGCCCGTCGGCTATCGTAGGCACCGCGCCGTCGATGGACGGCTACGCCTCGCTCGGTTCCGCCATGCTGCTCGGCGGCGTGAAAGTTACGCCGCCCACGCAATGCCCCGCGGCGATCTTCTGCGACACGGATATTCTCAAAGAAGCCCCGCCGCGCATGATTGCGGCGGGGCTGGGCGACATGCTGGGCAAATATACGGCGCTGGCCGACTGGCGGCTGTCGCGGCTGATGACCGGTGAGCCTATGCCGGAGGAGATCGTGTCGCTGATCCGGACGGCGCTGGATAAATGCGCCGAAGGCGCGCAGAAAGCCGTAAAAGCCGGCCGCGCCGACGCCCTCCGCGACCCGAAAATTATAGAGAACATCACCGAAGGACTGATCCTGAGCGGTATCGCCATGAGCCTTTATGGCGACAGCCGCCCCGCGTCGGGTACGGAGCACCACCTCGCGCATTACTGGGAAATGCGGTATCTCAGGGCGGGGAAACCACACGTCCCGCACGGGATCAAGGTCGGGCTGGCGGCGGTGACGGCGCTGGCTCTCTGGAAGGAATTGCCGTCTGTTGAACCGTCGGGGGACGCCGCGCCCCATTGGGAGGATATTCTCCGTATCGCGGGGTCTCTGCCGGAGCCGGAGGCGCTGACGGAAATGCTGCGGGGAGCCGGCGCGCCGGTCCGCCCGTCCGAAATCGGCCTTACCGGCGGCATCCTGACCGACAGCGTGCTGTACGCGCGCGACCGGAAACCGCGGATGTACACCCTGTTGCAGCTGTTGGGCGGTTTGGGGCGGCTTGAGGACTTTTCGCGGCGGGCGGCGGGGTATTTTGAAAAAAACGCCCTGTCCGGCGTCAAGTGTTTCGTGCTCGATATGGACGGGACGGTTTATCTGGGCGGCAGGCTGTTCCCGTTTACGAAAGCGTTTCTGCGGCAGGTCGAGGAAAGTGGGCGGGATTTTGTCTTTTTTACAAACAATTCCTCCCAAAACGCGCGATATTATCTGAAAAAACTCGAAAATATGGGCATTCCTGTGCCGCCAGAAAAGCTGCTCATGTCGACCCATGTCCTGCTGGACTGTCTCCGGGACAGCGCGCCGGGGCGCAGGGTGTTTGTTGCCGGGACAAAGGCGCTGATAGAGGACTTTGAGGACGCGGGGTATACCGTGACCGGCGACAGGCCGGACTTTGCCGTGCTGGGGTTTGACCGCGATATGGACTATCCTCGCCTGACGGCGCTGTGTGATTTCGCGCGCGCGGGGCTTCCCGTCCACGGCGTCAATATGGACTATAACTGCCCGGTCGAGGGCGGATATATCCCCGACTGCGGTTCGCTGGCGGCGGCGGTAAAAGCGTCCGCCGGCGCCGGGATGGAGTTTTACGGGAAACCGTCGCGCCGGGCGCTCGCGTATATTGTCAGAACTACGGGATATAAAGAAGAGGAACTCTGTTTTGTCGGCGACCGGCTGTATACGGACGTTGCCGCCGCGTCCGGCACGAAAGCCCGCTCGGTTCTGGTGCTGTCGGGCGAGACGAAACGGGAAGACCTCAAAAATTCCCCGTTCGCGCCGGATTTGGTGGCGGAGGATCTGGCGGAACTCAGCCGGTTGTTTTGAATCCCAGCCCCAGCACCTCGCGGGCGTTGAGGAAAATCATAAAGCTGGACGGGTCGACGCGCTGAGCCGCCGCCTTGAGGCGGCTGATCTCATGGGAACGGGCGGCCACCAGCAGTGTGGTCATCCGCTGGCTGGTATACATACCGCGCCCGTCAAGGCCGGTGCAGCCGCGGTGGACCTCGTGGAGTACGGCTTCGGCCATTTCGTCGGGCTTGCCCGTGACGATGAGGGCCGCGGAGGCGTGATCCAGGCCGGAGAGCAGCATATCAATGACGGCGGCGGAGACATACTGCACGACGATGGCGTAGAGCGCCGCTTCCGGACTGCGGTAGACAAAGGCGGCCGCCGCGATCACAACGGCGTTAATAGACAGATTGACGCGTCCAAGGCTGATATGCGGCCTTTTGCGCGTGATCATTTTGGAGAGTATGTCGCTCCCGCCTGTGGTCGCCCCGCGCGTAAAAACCAGGCCCAGCCCCAAACCCATCAGAACGCCGCCGTACAGCACGGACAGCAGTTTATCCTCCGTGATCCGCAGATCGGAGAGGAACGGCGTGAGAAAGTCGATCATCAGGCTGGACGCCACCGTGGCGAGAACGGTGCGGATCAGGAACCGCCGCCCCATGGTGCGGAACGAAAGTAAAAAGAGCGGCAGGTTGAGCAGGATGACCATCGTACCCATCGGGAAGCCCGTCAGGTGTTCTATCATCTGCGCCACGCCGCCCACGCCGCCCACAATGACGTGCGCCGGGCGGATAAAGGTCACAACGGCGAAAGCGTATGAAAGGTTGCCCAGCAGGATCAGCCCGTAGTCCCACACCGAGCGGGCGATCCCCCCGCCGGTCCCCGCCGGTCCCGATATAGATTCGCCGCCGCCCGTCCGCCGTTTCTTATGCCGATTCACCGATAATCACCTCAAAAAGTTCGCGCAGGCGGTCCGGCCTGCCGTTCAGATAGAGCCAGCCGAACAGCGCCTCTAGGGCCGTCGCGTTTTGATACTCCCCCCGGCTGGCGGACGGGGGAATACTGCCGGGCTGGGCGTTGCGCCCCCGCCGGAAGACGGCGCTTTCCTCCTCCGAGAGGAGCGGGACAAGTTTCTGCGCCGCGACAGACTGCGCGCGCGCGTTGACGAGCTCAACGCGCCTGCGGTGCAGGTCCTCCGCCCGGGCCGTCCCGTCCGCGCAAAGGCGGGCGCGCACCATCAGGTCAAAAACGCTGTCGCCGACGGAGGCGACGGCCAGTATGCCCAGCGACGCGAGCTGGCTGTCTGTCAGCGGTGACGATAGCATGAGATTTCCTCCAGACAGAGTATTTTGCGAAAGGATGCGGAATATTATGAGTGTTACGGTGTCGGTGGTCGTGCCGCTGTATAACGAGCGGGAGGTCATCCGCGAGTCGTACCGGCGGCTGAAGGAGGTCATGGACGGGACGGGCGAGAGCTATGAGATCATCTTTGTCGACGACGGCAGCCGTGACGAGACATGGCCGATCGCCCACGAGCTGGCGGAGGGCGATCCCAGGCTGCGGCTGCTCGGTTTCTCGCGCAATTTCGGTCACCAGACCGCCATCACGGCGGGAATGGACGCGGCGGGCGGCGACGCGGTGGTGGTCATCGACGCCGATCTGCAGGACCCGCCCGAGGTCATCCCGCAAATGATCCAGAAATGGCGCGAGGGCTATCAGGTGGTCTACGGTCTGCGCACCAAGCGCGAGGGAGAGACGTTTTTCAAAAAGGCGACCGCGAAAATCTTTTACCGCACCCTCAACGCGCTGACCGAGGTGGACCTGCCGGTCGACGCGGGCGATTTCCGCCTCATCGACCGCGCCGTGTGCGACACGCTGAAGAGCATGCCGGAGCGCAGCCGCTATGTGCGGGGGCTTGTGAGCTGGGTGGGGTTTAAGCAGACGGCGGTGGAATACGTCCGCGCGGAGCGGTTCGCGGGGACCACCAAATACCCGCTGCGCAAAATGCTGCGCCTGGCGGGCGACGCCCTGACCTCATTTTCCTATAAACCGCTGAAATTGTCAATCTTAATCGGCGCTCTTGTCTCCGCCGGCGGATTTGCCTACGCCGTCGTCATCATATGCCAGAGACTGTTTACCGACATCCTGGTGTCCGGCTGGGCGACACTGGCCTGCCTGACGCTCTTTTTCAACGGACTTATACTGATTATGATGGGCATCATCGGGCAGTATATCGGGCGCATCTATGACGAGACCAAGGCCCGGCCGCTGTATATCGTGGCCAGGCGGGTGAATTTCGATGAAAAAGCGGATCGTAACGATAATCGGTGAATGACTTTTCGTCACCTCATATTTATATCCTCCGCATAAAGTGTAAATGCTGTCCTGTTCCCGGCAGCGCAGGAAACGGCGCGGAAAATGCCGCCGCCATAATCAATATAGCACAGTTGCCCGCATATTCAATTCCGCGCCAGCCCGCTGGAAAACATCCTTTATCGCTTGGCAAACACGTTTGCAATAAAAAACGCGCGGCACTCCGTTCGGGGATGCCGCGTGTTTCCGCCGCTTTATTCCGTGGGGCGGCTGACTTCGCCGATGGTTACCATGCCGGAAACGGAGCCGGCTTTGTACGTTCCGCAGACGAGCCTTTCCGCCTTTATATCGCCGGACGCGTTTGCTTTCCTGCCTATTATTGGGTCCTCAATCGTCGCGCTTAACTCACGCCCCCCCTTCCCTCCAAGTTCCGCTATGGAGTAATACGCGGTTTCATACCGGACAATCCCCGCGTCGGCGTCGTCCAGCGGCGCGTTGCGCCGCCACCAGTGCCGCAGCGTGTTTTTGCAGAGGTTGCGCGCCGTTACGATCAGCCACGCCTTCCGGTGCTCGTCGCTCTCAAAGGCCTTGCCGCTTTGCAGCAGCTTGAGATAGACGTTGTGGACCATGTCCTGTGTATCGGCGCGGTTTTTCATATAGGAAAAACACAGCCGGTATACGGACG
Source organism: Oscillospiraceae bacterium (assembly GCA_031254575.1). Classification (GTDB taxonomy): domain Bacteria; phylum Bacillota; class Clostridia; order Oscillospirales; family UBA929; genus UBA929. The sequence continues at coordinate 17,650 of JAIRUE010000027.1, forward strand.
GCATGGTTTTTTCATATAGGTCGGTAAAAATTGCCGTTTCCATCGCGTCTCTCCCCTTTTGGATCGCCGTTTTCTTTAAGGTGTCTTCCAATGCGCATCGCCTTTTTTTGCCCGGCATACGCCCGGCGTCGATTGACCGGGCCGTTTTGTATACAATCGGGCGGGGCGATCTGCTCGCCGTTTCCCAAAATTTTTCCTGGTGACAGAAAAGCGGCGGGCGAGAAACCGCCCGCCGCCCCATGCGGAGTATGCTCATCACCGGAGAACGGCGTTCCGCCAAGCAAACAAGATGCTTGCTTTCGTAAAACCTTTCAGTTTTCCAGCTTCATCAGCCCGCCCTTTTTGATGATACTTTTGCTGAAATCGTAATTTGCGGGCTTGCCGGTAAAATAGTAATGTATGACCCGGGCATTCGCGGAATGGGTGACGATCAGGACGTTTTCCCCCTTGTGTTCCTCCCTGATCAAATCACATAAATCACAGTTCCGTTTCATAAACGCGTGAAAACTCTCCGTACCTTTATCGCCGGTTTGGATCGCCTGCCAAAATGCCTTCATCATTTCCGGGGTTTCTTCCATGCCCTCAAATTCACCGCAGTATATTTCCGCGAGCCTGTCGTCAAACACGACCGGACCGGTATAGATCATCCCGCAGAATTGGCGGGCGCGTGTCTGAGGGCTGCAAAAACACGCGTCAAACGTGACGTTTTTCAAATTTGAGGCCTATACGTTTGCCTGTTCAACGCCTGTCCGGTTCAAATAGGTGTCTGTAATGCCGTTACACCTTTTGAATAGATTCCAATCGGTTTCTCCGTGCCGGACAAGGTATACCATCCTCATCGGACATCCTTCACAAATATAAATCCACCGCGCCGCTATTTTCCGTGCTCGCGGTCCGGAGTATGGTTATTATAACAGAGCCAACACGCGTGTTCAAGCCTCCGTTGACCCGCCTAGAAAAATCCTCCGGTTTTTTCCCTTGCCACACGGGGACAGGTATGGTAAAATATCCGCGGCGGCAAATTTGCGCCCGGCAGATAAGCTATCGTTCGTTAGGCTGTCGGCATTTGTACCGCCAGCGCCTCCAGAGCCTTTTTCTCAATGCGCGACACGTATGAGCGTGAGATGCCGAAGCGTTCCGCGACCTCCCGCTGCGTCAGCGGGCGGCTGCCGCTCAGGCCGTAGCGCAGGCGGATGATCTCGCGCTGGCGCTCGTCAAGCGCGGAGTCCACCAGTTCCCGCACGCGGCGGCATTCCTCCTCGTGTTCCAGGCGGTCCTGCACGTCGTCGTCGGCTTGCAGGACGTCCATCACCGACAGCGGGGAACCGTCGGCTTCGGCCTCCAACGGGTCGGAGAGCGAGAGCTCGCCCGCGCGCTTGCGCAGGTTGCGGAAGTGCATGAATATCTCGTTTTGGATGCAAATACAGGCGTAGGTGGGCAGTTTGGCTTTCTTGCCGGGGCTGAAACTGTCGATGGCCTTGACCAGCCCGATGGTACCGATGGAGATGAGGTCGTCCTGGTCCGCGGCGCCGACGTAGTATTTTTTGATGACGTGCGGCACCAGGCGCAGGTTGTGCATGATGAGCTTCTCCCGCGCGGCGGCGTCGCCCGAAGACATGGCTTCCAAAGCCTCGCTCTCCTCTTTTTTTGTCAGGGGGCGCGGGAAAGAGCCTCCCCGGCCGGTCAGGCGGAGGCAGAGTACATACCCGTGCAGTAAGAGAGAAATGAGCGCGCTGAACATAGCCTTCCCCCGCGCTTTCATAATGCTTTATTCTATGCGGCATGGGGACTGTCCCGTGACAGGAGGATCGGTATATTATGAAGCAGAAAATTCAAACCGCCGCGCTGGAGGTCTTTGATGAGAAAGGCTTCCATCAGGCGTCCATACGCGACATCGCGGCGCGCGCGGGTTGCTCGCTGCCGACGCTTTACTATTATTACGGCAGCAAGGAACATCTCTATGAGGAGGTCGTCTGCGAAACATACCGCCAGCTTTCCATGCAGATTTCCGACCAGATCCCGGAGGGGATTCCTCTCCGGGACGTCTGGTTTTTTTCCGTCATGCAGCGCCGGCTGCTGGCCAATGACGACCGCCGCGTCTTCCGGCTGGCGCACAAAGCCATGCTGGGGCTGGACAACGCGGGCGCCGCGTCGGAAAAGCTGCTCGCCTATGAGCAGGAGCGCCGCGCGGGCGACCGCGGGCGCGTGATGGCGGAGATTTCAGATCCCGCGTTCGCGCGCCTGCTGCTCCGCGTCGCCGACCAGATGCTGCTTTCGGCGCTGCTGGATGACGACGGGCTGGATCAGGAAGACATCCGCCGGGAACTGGATATTTTATTCGACGCGGCGGAAGGGAGAAACGGGTAGATGGATATTTTTGGCGTTATTACCCTGCTGGGCGGCGTCGCGCTTTTTCTGTTCGGCATGAACATTATGGGCGAGGGTCTTGAAAAAATTTCGGGCGGAAGGCTGGAACGCATTTTAGACAGGCTCACCTCCAATCAGCTCAAGGCGATACTGCTCGGCACGGCGGTGACCGCCGTCATCCAGAGTTCCTCGGCCACCACCGTCATGCTTGTCGGCTTCGTCAACGCGGGGATCATGAAACTTTCGCAGGTCGTCGGCGTCATTATGGGCGCCAATATCGGAACCACCGTGACGGCCTGGATCATATCCCTCGGTGACATCGGCTCGGCAAATACTGTCCTTCAGTTTTTTAAGCCGGTGACGCTGGCTCCCTTTGCGGCGATCGGGGGCATTGTTCTTACGATGGCTTTCAAACGGGGCAAGCGCAACGATACCGGCCGTATCATGCTGGGATTCGGGATCCTCTTTTTCGGGATGCTGACGATGGAGACGGTTTTGAAAGGGCTTGCCGAAGTCGAAGGCTTCAAGGAAATGATGACGGCCTTCAGCAATCCCTTCCTCGGCGTGCTTGTCGGCGCGGGGCTGACCGCCGTCATCCAAAGCTCCTCGGCAAGCGTCGGCATTCTTCAGGCCTTATGCGCCAGCGCTGCGGCGGCGGGAAATCCCGTCCTTTTCAAAGCGGCGGCGCCCATCATCATGGGACAGAACATCGGCACATGCGTTACCGCGCTTCTCGCGTCAATCGGCACAAACCGCAACGCGAAGCGGACGGCTCTGATCCATCTCTTCTTCAACGTCTTCGGCACCGTGATATTCCTGACGGTGCTGTACGGGCTGAATGCCCTCATTCGCTGGCCGTTCTGGGAGACGGGGATGTCGCGCAGTTCGATAGCCGTTTTCCACACGACCTTTAAGGTCATCACGACCGTTTTGCTGCTGCCCTGCTCCGATTTGCTGATAAAGCTGTCTAAAATAGCGCTGCCCGGTGAAAGCGGCGAGCGGGAAATCGACGGCATGCTGGTTGACAGTTTCCTCACCCAGCCCGCTTTCGCGCTCTCCCGCGCGCATGAGGCCGTGCTGCTGATGGCGGGTTATGCGGAAAAAAACTACTCAAGGTCGGTTGACATTCTGCTGAATCAATACGATGAAAAGCGTTTTTTCCGTTTCCGGGAAGATGAAAACAATCTCGACAAGCTGGAGGTGCACATAAACCAATACCTCCTCAAGCTGACCGGGCGGGGGCTGACGCGGGAGGAGAACCTTCTCCATTCCGAACTTCTCCACGCGGTAGGCGATATTGAACGGATCGGCGATCTCTCGGACAATATCGCGGAAGCGGCGCAGGAACGGACCGCTCAGGGCGTCCATTTCACCGGTACCGCGAAAGACGAGCTGAGACTGCTCGCAAACGCGGTCAGCGAACTCATATCCATTACCTTTCAGGCGTATAAAAAAGCCGACGTCCAAGGCGCGTCAAAGATCGAGCCGCTGGAGGAGACGATTGACCGCCTCACGGAGATTTTACGGAGCCGCCACATAGAACGCCTGAAATCAGACGGGTGCGGGATCGAAGCGAGCGCGCTCTATCTTGAGTTGCTGATCAATTTTGAACGGATAGCCGACCATTGTTCAAACATCGGCCTCTACACCATTCAGCGGGGACTATCCGAGGACCGCAGGGGCAAGTTTGACATGCACGCCTATGTGCGCCACCTTCACGCAGGTCAGGTTGCCCCTTATAACGACGGGCTGATCGAGTATGAAAGAAAATATCTGGCTGCGCTGGACGCCGTGACATGAAAGTCCTGCACCTGATCGGGGGCGGCGACGTCGGCGGGGCTAAAACGCACGTCGTCAGCCTTCTCGCCGGCTTAAAACCGTATGCCGAAGTGACGCTGGTCTCGTTTCGCGAGGGGGATTTTTCCGGGGAGGCCCGCTCGGCGGGCATTGATGTGCGCGTCATGAGCGGAAACCCTCTGCGCGGGCTGCGGCCGGTTGCCGAATTGGCTGAGGGCTATGACCTTATCCATTGCCACGGCGCGCGCGGAAATCTTTTTGGCATGATGCTGAAAAGGCGGGTCAGAAAGCCCGTCGTAACAACCGTCCACTCCGATTACCGGCTGGATTACATGGATCGCCCGCTGGCAAACATGACCTACGGGCTTGTCAACCGCTTCGCCCTGCGGCGGATGGATTATTTTATCGGCGTGTCGGACGTGATGACCCGGACGCTGATACGGAGGGGATTCCCCGCCGAGAGGACTTACACCGTCTATAACGGACTGGATTTTTCGGCCCCCGCCCGGGAGAGCGATAAGGCGTCCCTTGCCGCGAAGCTCGGCGTTCCCTATGCCGAAGGTGACGTAATTGCCGGCATCGCCGCGCGGTTTGACCCCGTAAAGGATCTTCCCACCCTGATCCGCGCGGCGGCGCGGCTGAAAGGGGACTGTCCCCGGCTGCGTTTTCTGATCGCGGGGGATGGCAGGCAGGGCGGGGAACTGCGGAGGCTGGCGGAGGAACTGAACGCGCCCGTCCGGTTTGTGGGCTGGCTGCAAGACACCGGAGATTTTTTCCGTCTGCTCGACATCAATTTGCTCACCAGCCGCTTCGAGACGTTTTCCTACGCGCTGACCGAGGGCGCGCGCGCGGGCTGCGCCACCGTCGCGAGCGAGGTGGGCGGCGCGCCGATCCTGATCGACCACGGCGTCAACGGCTTCCTTTTTCCCTTTGGAGACGGCGAAAAATTGGCCGGGTATATTCAAAAACTCTATGACGACCCCGCCCTGCGGCATGAAATGGGAGACAGGCTCCATACAAAGGCCGAGGAGAAGTATTCGATCGGGACGACCATTCAAACACAGGCGGAGATTTACGCAAGCGTGTTGCGCCGGCGCGCGCGGGCCGGGAGAAAGCGCGACGGGCTGACCATCTGCGGCGCTTACGGGATGAACAACGCGGGGGACGACGCGATTCTGGAGGCGATCCTGCTCGAAACACGCCGGGAGGATCCCGATATTCCAGTCCGCGTTCTTTCCCGCAGCCCGCTGGAAACGCGCCTGGCCTGCCGTGAGCGGACGTTTCACTCGTTTAATGTCATCGCCTTTGCCCGGGCCCTGCGGAAAAGCCGCGTCTACCTGAGCGGCGGGGGTAATCTTGTGCAGGACGTCACCTCGCGGCGCTCGCTGTGGTTTTACCTGTTTACCATTTGGCTGGCCCGGAAAAGGGGATGCAGGGTCGTTATGTACGGCTGCGGGGTCGGGCCGGTGCTGACGCCGTTCAACCGCCGCCTTACGGCGCGGGTGCTCACAAAAAACGTGGACATTATCACGCTGCGCGAGGAGTCCTCCCTCGCCGAGCTGGCCGAGTTGGGCGTCAGGGGGCCGGAGATCCTTCTCTCCGCCGATCCCGCGCTGATCCTCACTCCCGAAAGCGAGGAAAAAGTGGACAGCGTCATGCTCAAACAGGGGGTCCCGCCGGACGGGCGGTATATCGGCTTTGCCCTGAGGGACTGGCCGGGCTTTGCCGAGAAACTGCCGGCCGTCGCGGAAGCCGCGGAGTATGCCTGCCACGCCTATGGCCTGACACCGGTGTTTGTGCCGGTCGAGCGCGGACGGGACGTCCGCGCGGGGGAGCGCGCCGCCGCGCTTATCGGATGCTCCTGTCATGTCCTGCGCGAGACGGGCTCGGCGCGGCTGACCATCGGGCTTCTCTCGCGGATGCAAATGGTCGTGGCGATGCGCCTTCACGCGCTCATTTTTGCCGCCGGGCAGGGCTTGCCGATGGTGGCGCTTCCGTATAACGAAAAGGTCGGCGCGTTTATGAAGTATATGGGACAGGACCTCTGCGCCCCGTTGGAAAGCCTTACGGGCGAAACGCTGAAAGGGCTCATAGACAGGGCGGCGGCTTCGGAAGGCGGCCGTGAGGAAAGGCTTGCCGCCGTGGCGGCGCTGCGGGAGAGGGAACGCGTCAACGGAGAAGTATTGTCACGGGTCCTTAAAGACCCGTTACCGTGAGGACGGAAGATATGAAACAGATTGCCATATTGCCGGCGGAGCCCTGGGAGGCGGAGAGGGAGCGCGTGGAAAGCCTCGCTTCGCGTCTGACAGGGTACGACATTATCTTTATTGACTGGTACGGACAAACGGAATCCGCGGGAATAACACTGCCCAATCTCCGCATTGAGACGCCGCGTTCCGCCCGCGTTTTCCGCCGCAGGAGGAGAATGCGGTTTGCCGAAAAAGCAGCGTCCCGCGCCGACGTGATCCTTACGACGGGCCCATATCCCGAAGATCGCGTGGCATTGTACGGAAAACCCCTCCTTTTTTTGCCCGAGGGCGTGGACTTTGAGGCTTTCCACGGCGCGTCGGAGCGCAACCTGCCCTTCCCCGGCGACCTGTTCACCGTCAAAAATCCCATCATCGGGCACAGCGGGCCTGTGGACGAGGGCCTCAATCTCAGCTATGTCCGGGCGGCGGCGGAAGCGCATCCCGAATGGGCTTTTGTGTTTGTAGGACCCGTCCGGACCGGCGTTTCCGCGTGGCAGGCATACCCGAATATACACCTATTGGGGGAGAAGCCGCCCCATCACCTGCCCGCCTATATAAGCCGGTTCGACGTCTGCATCAATATTGCCGGAAGCGACGCCGCTTCCCCCAAAGGGCTCTACGCCTATCTCGCGGCCGGCAAGCCCATCGTATCGGCGCCGCACCCCGCGCAGGCGCTGGATTACACCGAGGTCGCCTATCTCGCGGGAACGCCCGAGGAATTTATCACCTGCTGTAAAAAGGCCATCGGCGAGCGGGACGCGTGGAAAGTGCGCCGCCGCGTGGAATACGGGAGGGCCGCGTCGTGGGACGCGCGCGCCGCGGAGCTGGAACGGATGATAAAGGAGCTGTCGTTATGAGAAAGATCGCCGTTTTAATGGGGTCCCTGTCCGACAAACCGGTGCTGGACAAGGCGTTCGCACTGCTGGACGAGTTGGGCATACCCTTTGAGGCGCGCGTCTGCTCGGCGCACAGGACGCCGGAGCGGGCGGCGGAGTTCGCCGTAAACGCGGAGAAAAACGGTTTTGGGGTATTGATCGCCGCGGCGGGTCTTGCGGCGCATCTGGCCGGGGCGCTCGCGGCCCGGACAGTACTGCCTGTCGTCGGCATTCCGGTGCAAAGCGGAGGCCTGGGAGGACTGGACGCCCTGCTGGCCACCGTCCAGATGCCGCCGGGTTTTCCGGTGGCGACGGTCGCCGTCAACGGCGCGGAGAACGCCGCGTTGCTGGCGGCGCAGATCCTCGCGCTGGAAGACGCGGGTTTGCGGGAGCGTCTGCTCGCTTACCGCGCCAAACTGACGGAAAAAGCGGAAGCTGCCGACCGGGAATTGAAGGGGGAGGGGGCTTTGTCATAAACGGACCGGTTAAAATAGCGGTTTTGGTGTCGCACGGCGGCACGAATTTACAGGCGCTGATCGACGGCGCGCCGTATGAAAACGGCGAGCTTTCGTTTGTGCTGTCGTCCCATCCGGACGCGTTCGCGCTTCAGCGCGCCGCGCGCGCGGGGATAGAAAGGCTGGTGCTGAATCCGAAGGATTACTCCGGCCGCGCGGACTACACTGACGCGGTGGTGGACGCGCTGTTGGCGAAAGAGATCGGGCTTGTGGTGTTCGGCGGGTTTATGTTCATCCTCGCGCCGCGGTTTGCCGATGTGTTCGCAAACCGTGCCGTCAACGTCCACCCGGCGCTGATTCCGTCGTTTTGCGGCAAGGGGTTTTACGGGTTGCGGGTACACAGGGCCGCGCTGGATTACGGCGTGAAGGTGACCGGCGCGACGGTGCATTTCGTCACAGCCGGAGCCGACGAGGGGCCGGTTATTTCACAAAAGGCGATTGACGTTTTACCGGGAGACACGCCGGAGAGCTTGCAGCGGCGCGTGATGGAGCAATGCGAACGGCCGCTGCTGGTGGAAGCCGTGCGGGGATTTTGTCTGGGGGCGCTGTAAAAAATTGAGGCGCTTCATTTGAAGGGGCGAGAAAAGGCAAAGGCGAGGCTGCTTTGCTAAAGGGTTTCCAGAACGGTCTTTTTCAGGAAGTTTTGCTCTCTTTCACTGAGCTTTAGGATATTCTGACAATCAAAATAATGCAAACACAAGCAAAATCTTATTAACATAAACAAAACACTACGGCGCACAATACAAATGCGCCAAAAAAGAACGACGGGCATGGTGTCGGCAGGGCGTTCCCTGCCATCCCGGCCCATTGTTTGAAACGGCGCGGAATCATACTCTAGGAGTGACAAAATTCCATGGCTAGCAGAAATAACTACGTCGTACCCGAAGCTAAAGACGCGATGAATCGCTTTAAGATGGAAGCCGCCTCCGACGTGGGCGTCAACCTCAAATCCGGTTATAACGGCGACCTGACCTCCCGCCAGGCCGGCAGCATCGGCGGCCAAATGGTCAAAAAGATGATCGAGAGCTACGAGCGCGGCTCTAAGTAAGCGCTGCCCTGTCAGCAGGGAAGACGCCCCCCGCTACAAACGGGGGGCGTCTTACAATTTACCTCACACCCGCTGTCAAGCGGGTTTTCATGCCCCTCGCAGGCATCAACCCCATCCGTTCCCCAGCGTGGGGTTCGCGTCGCCGCGCAGCGGGGTTCGCGTGCGCTATGGGATAAAGAGCTTCCCTGGATATGGCTCTATTCTTCTTTCCTGTCACTTTCAGGTAATAGTTTTTCAAGTTCCTCTATAATTTCTTTAACGTCATCCGTTTTCCTTGCAATCCCAAGTACCATCTTGATAATCGTCCGAAACTGATAATCTGTCATTACATCCTCCCGTTGCGGCGTCCTAAGTGCGGCATCCATTGTTCTCCCGCCTTTCTCTATCTTGATGCGATCATACCACACCCCCCGCCCGCTGTCAAGCGGGTTTTTCGCGCGTCCCCCGCGCCCCCGTCCCCTGTCGGCGTGCCGACAGGGAAACCCCCCGCCGCAGAACGCGGCGGGGGGTCTTGGTGCTGTGGGACTGGGTTGCTGTGCGGGGTTACGGGGTTTAGTAGCCGATGCTCAGATCCGTGCTTACTGTATAACCATCGAATGCTTCTGCTCCAATTGTTATTGTCAACAGTACATCTCCAACTGGATTGACGAACTCAATAGCTAATGTGGTATCAGAAAGGATTTGTATGTTGGCAGGACTACGTGGAGTTCCGTTGGCATTCACTATGGTGACGTCATAATCCGTCTGCCATGTCTTGCTGGCGTCAAATGTCCCTACCTTGCCCACTATGAGAATTACCGTCGAAGTTGCGGGTAGATCGCTGGTCGTTGTCACGTCTACACTGTCCTGTGTCGGCGCTGGCGGCGCCGTTACAACAGTAACGGTAACGGTGGCCCCCTCGTATCCCGTTGCGGCAAAGCTCAGAGTTACCGAGCCATCGGGGGTCGCAGCGTCCAGAACCAAATCATCGAAGGTCGCGATCGCGGGATCGCCAGCGGCAGCAATTGCAGAAGCCACCGAGGCGGTGCCGGTAATGGTGGCGGTGGTGGTAACGGTGACACTTACCGCCGCTATAGGATCGCCCCATACATCTACCACGGTTATCACGATGTCATCAAGAGAAGTGGTGCCGTCGGCCTCATAATCGGCGATCGTCGTTGGTGCTGCCGTTAATTTGCCGGTGGCCGCCGGGATTTCAAAGGTGAAGGTCAAGTCTTCTGTTTCATCGCCGTCCGTCAGCTTTACAACGGCGGTAGCTATGCCAGTGACACCGGCGGAAGAAGGTGTGGTAACTGTCACAGACTTAACATCATCTTCTGTAAACGTGTAAGATGTGGTACCATCCCCCAACGCCGCTGTAACTGTTGTCAAAGTGTTCATATAGGCTACTACAACAGCTTTGGTGGCAGCATTTAGATTGACTTTGTCCAAAATCGGTTGTGTAGTAACCGCTGCGTTAAAGGCGGCTTTTGCTTTAGCCAGTTTCGATAGACCGATTGTGAACGTGGCTACCGTAGCAGCAGGGGCTTCGTGGCAGTAAACTTTAAGCGCAGGAATTGTCACCGCAACATCCGAAGTGCCGAAACCAGCGACAACGATACTGCCGGCAGCGATTGTCCCTCCCGCCGCTAGTTCTGCTGTGCAGCCGTACTGCTCGAGGATCGCGCTAATTTGACTGAGAATCGCGTTTTGCAGAGTGGGCTCGTTGGCGTAACCTGTCAAGCGGGGGTTCATATTCTCGATAGCCGCTACCGCGTCGGCGAGCCTGCCGTTAATGTCGCGCTGGTCGCCTTTCCGGTCATATCCAACAACCAGAGCCTCAGTCGCGTTTGAGTAGTTCTTTGTTGTGGTCGAATTGAAAATATAGAGGTTGTATACGTCGCTGTCTCCGGCCCCGGCGTTGAATCCGCCGATGATGGTTCTCAGTTCTGAGGTAGAGATCGGGCCGTCGTCTTTTTTATTGCCGACAACGTAGTTTTGCCCGAAAGAACCCCAGAAGGCTTCGTTCAGTATGACCCATTTGCCATCATCTTTCACGTTGCTGATAACGGAGAAGTAGCCGCTGTTGTCAAGGCCGTTTATCAGGGCGTCGGAACGGATGACATTGATCTCGCTGATCTTTTCGGGAGAGCCGTCTTCGCTCTCGTAGGTGAACACATCGCCCCTGCTGAGCAGCTTCAGCGCGTTATATCCCGCGGTGTCATAGGCGATCGTGCGCAGCTGCATGTCTTTATTGCCCGAAACCATTGCCTTGATGGTGCCGATCCTCGTCTTGCTTTCGGGGTCGGTGATGTCGTAGCCCACCGCAAGGGCGACGGCCCAGCGGGTGTAAGCGTTACCGGTGGCTTCGGCCTTTGACGCGTCGATATAGGTGAAGCGTACATACGGCCCGGTTCTTCCGTAGTCTCCCAACCCGCCGCTTTCGTTCCCGCGCAGGGTTTCCGTCTTGATGGTGTTGCCGCCCGTCACAGTGTAGCCCGGTACGGAGCGGTTGTAGACGTTGTATCTGGCTTCGCCGGTGTTTTTGTCTGTCGTTTTGACGATGACAACCGTCGCGGCGCTCAGGATCAGACCTTTTCTCTCGTTCATGCTCGGCACGCTGCCCAGCACGTCGCCCCATGTCGCGTTAAAGCGGTTATCCCGCGTACCTTCGACTTTTCCGTCGTCATCCGGGGTCGCCGGCGCGTCCTGCCCTTTGACTTCGTAAAGTGCGACCTTATTGCCGTTCAGGCTGTAGCGGAACACATGCCCTTCCAGCTCGCTTGCCGCTTCGCTGAAGGGAGTGTCGAGGCCGGCCTCGCCGCGGTAAGAGATCGGGTTGCGGCCGCCCACAGTGGGAGTGGCAACCGGGCCGTAGGTCTTTGCGGTCAGCGCGCCTTCTTTTACAAGCTGCGCCGCCGAGGTAGCGTACCCGGTCGAGGTCAGGGGAAAGATTTTTTCGATCTCAAGCCCTTTCCTAAGCTGCCCGTCTTCGGTTACGATGTCGATCTTGTATTCCACGCTGTCCAGGTTATAAGAGCTTGAGCGCACCGCGCCGGCGGCGGCGACTACGCAGAAGGTATCCGGCGTGGTTCCGCGGATGATCTCCACGACCTGCCCGTGCCACAGCACGATCGTGCGGGTCTCGTGGTTGTCGTAGCTGTTGAAGTTGAAGATGTGTGATCTCCAGCTGTCGCTCATAACATAAGTCTTGCCGCCCAGGATCATGTCGCCGTAGCCGGTGCCGTTATCGGCCAGGCTCCCCGGTTTAGAGGTGTAGTCGTCCGCGTCATAACGGACGCTTGTGACGGGGCCGTTCTCTTTGTCCGGGACCTCTTGGACGAGGAAGTTGTTGGGGCTGTATGCGGCGTTGCTTCCCCAGTCATCGTTGCCGATGATCGGGCATACGGCCATGTAGTCGCCTTTGGCCCAGCTGACCGAGTATCCCATATTGCCGGCGATCTGCCACTTTTCGATCTTGCCGCCGGTGTTGGACAATGCATTAAAGATGCCGCCTGAGGTAAGAGTGATATTGTCGCCAACATCGGTGATTCTGCCGACGATGTAATTTTCAATGAAGACAAAGCTGGTTCTGCCGTCGTCGGTGATAACGCGGACGTCGGCGTTTTGCCATACATCCTTTTTGATCCTTAATTTTTCTTTTCCGTCAGGGCCAGTCGCGTCGTTATAATCAGCGTTAAAAGCTTCCAGCTTTTCATTGGTGTTGTCCTCGGCCCATTTTGTTATAATTTGGCCGTTATAAGCCCAGTCGTTGCTATAGTCGAGGAAAACGCGGTCGCTCATTCCGTTGAATAACGTCGCGGCTGTTCCATCGATGCCGATCGTCTCTTTGATTTCGGACAGCCATTTCACGCCGCCGTAGATTTTCTGGACGGGTTTGCGGTGCTGCTGGCCGGGGCGGTGATTATTGCCTTGAGTGTAGTTTTCCCATTCCCAGTCGGGATGGCGGAAGGTGATGCGGATTTTCTGCCCGACCGACTTGATGTCGATGCCGAGGGCGGTGGTGTCGGCTTCGGAGAGGATATAGGTATCCCACGCCGTCACTTCGCCGCTGGTGCGGTCCCACTCGAGGGGCCTTTGGATGACGGCGCGGCCGACTTTTTCGGCGAGGGAGCCTCTGGAGGGGCCAACCGCATCGCTGTTGTTGATGCCGGTGTTGGAGCCGACCCATTCTTTGATTGCCGGCAGGCCGAAGGTCACGCCGTCGGTGATGATGGTGAAGTCGCCGGAAACGAGGTGGAACGCGTACTCGGCGAGCGTCCAGCTCGGGTTTTTCTGCGCGCCGGCCATGACGGTGTCG
>JAIRUE010000021.1 GCA_031254575.1 Oscillospiraceae bacterium
GGCGGGGGGCAAGGCGGCTTGCCTCTTCGCGTATCCCGGCCAGCCTGTCCACGATCAGCGGCATGGGGTCGTGCTGCCCGCCCAGCACCGGGGCTCTCGACGGGGCGCGCGTGCTGCGCTCGGCCCGGGCCAGCCATTTGACGCGCTCGTCGTCCAGCTCGCGCAATTCCGCACAAATGTTCCGGTATTCTTTCAAGTCCTCTTTTCTCATGGCGCATTTCCTTTCTATGGTACATTTGTTCGTTTCTATTTATCAGTATAATACATATGTTCGTTGTTGTCAACCATCTATTTAAGATAAAAAACCCGCCCTTACGGGGCGGGTTTTACCGTGTATTCCGTGCCGAACGTCTCGACCCTCACCGTCTCCATCGTCCGCGGCTCCAGCGCGCGCATCTCGTTTCCCCCGGTATTCGGCCCGGCGGCGATCTCGTCGGCGGTTTCCATCCCCTCGATCACCCTGCCGAACGCGGCGTAGTCGCCGTCCAGCTGCGAACAGTCCGCCACGCAGATAAAGAACTGGCTTCCCGCCGAGTCGCGGTACGGGTCCCCCCGCCGCGCCATCGAGACGGCGCCGCGCGTATGGGAGAGGTCGTTTCGCGCAAAGCCGTTGGACGCGAACTCGCCCCCGATCATATACCCCGGGCCGCCGGAGCCGTCGCCGTTGGGGTCGCCGCCCTGGATCATGAACGTGGGGCTTGTGCGGTGGGAAATCAGTCCGTCATAAAAGCCCTCCCGTGCCAGCGTGACAAAATTCGCCACCGTGTTGGGCGCTTTGTCCGGGTACAGCTCGAGCTTGATGACGCCTCCGCCGGCGATTTGGATCGTCACGATTGGATTCTGCGTGGCGCTCCCCTCCTTCGGGGCGCAGGACGCGGCGAGCGGAAGCAAAATAAACACAAGGCACAGCAGCTTTTTCAACCCGGCCAACCTCCCGGCTTTTTTTCTCGGTATGTCGTGTCAAGCGCCATGCGCGCCCGTCGGACAGCCGAAAAAGTGAATTTTCCGGCTTGCCGGGCGACGGCGCTTTTTTATTATATCATGTCAAACGCCGTCACGCAACCCCATTCCGCGCCCGCCACGCCTCATAAGGCGCAAAACAGACCGCCACGGCGGCGGCAACCGCCAGCGCCTGCCAGAACGAAAACCCGTACGGCGTGGCGAGCCGTATCATCAGCGCGTCGAGGCACAGCGTCCCCAATCCGCATAAAAACATGTCGAGCGGCAGCGCCAGAAGGCTGTATAGAGGCTTGACGCACACATACAGCGCGGCCAGCAGCGCCGCCCACGCGAACAGCGCCGCGCCGGGCCGGCCGCCGAACAGCAGGCACCCCGCCGCCAGCGAACCCGCGCAGCCGATAAACCGGGCGGCAGCGATTTTTATCATCCGTTTCACCTCCGTATGCCTGCCCCGCGCCCCGCCCGGCGGGCGGTCACGCGACAGTTTGCTATACCATGTGTACGCGCACACTGACCTTTTCATCCGCCTTTGTGACCCGCACATCCGCGTCCAGCCCCTCCTCCTGCAATACGGCGAGGGCTTTCTGCAGGGCGTCCGCGCCGCCGCGCGCGGCGCGCCCGGCGCTGCCGGGGATCAGCCCCAGCAGCCCGTCGCAGGAAAGAACCGCGCCGCGCGCCGTGTGGACCGAGAGCGGCGGGGCCCAGACAAAAACGCCCCTTTTGCTTTCCCTCCGCACCCGGACGCGCACCGTCAGCCAGTGGCGCCTATTCCACATAGACCCGCACCTTCATCGGCTGGCCCTCCGCCTCCAGATCCACGTTGACAATATCCTCGTCCAACCCGGTGAGGTTGTCCACCAGTTCCCCCAGATTGAGGGTCTTGAGGTTGATGCCCTCCTTCTCCAGCTCACTGTTCACTTCCCTGGGTATGACGCTCATGATGAGGTTGTCGGCGATCTTCGCCAGCGCCAGCGGCACCGCGACGTTGACGTTGATTTTCTTCGCGCCCTCGGTGGCGCCGTCCACCTTGACGCGCAGTTTCTTGCCCTTGAGGTCGGGGTTTGTCTCCCGCACGCCGCCGGACCCGGACGCCTCCTCCTTCCCGCCGCCCAGCGCGGCCAGCAGGCGCGCCGCGTCCTCGGCGGTGATTTTGCCCTCGTTGAGCATGTCCAGAACCCTGTCCTTTTCACTTGCCATTGGTTTGACCCTCCTTAATAAAATTGATGGCCGTCTCCACGTCGATCTCGCCCGATTCCAGTCTCTCCAGCACTTCCGACCTGTCCGGCGGCGGCGGAACGCCCAGCCCCAGCGCCGCGAGGGCGGCTTCCAGCATCCCGCGCACAGTGGGGTAACTGACCCCCAGCGTGCGTTCCGCCTCTTTGATGGACCCCCGGCAGCGCAGGAACGTCTCGATGAAGCGCAGGTGCTTTTCCTCCAGCGCGCAGAAACGGCAGAGCGCGAACTTCCCCGTCATCTCGGTGCCGCAGCCCGCGCAGTTGAGCCGCGTCAGCTCCATCGCGCCGCCGCAGACGGGGCAGCGGCCGGGCGCGTGATAGGCGGTGTTTGGCATGGCGTCCTCTCCTTCCTGACAACAGATTAACACACTACTTTACAATTGTCAAGCACTATATTAAATATTTTAATATTTATATTGATTATATTAAGGGCCGTGCAAAAACACGGCGGGCAGGTTTGTGGCCCGCCCGCCGTGTTTATTATGTTAAGCCGTCACAGATTTGAAATTCTCCTCAGCGTCCGGGGTGATCGGCGCGCGGACGCCGACAAGGCGGAACGCCTCTTTTTCTGCGAGAAAATGACCGCGTTTATTTTCCCGCCAGTATAGCATACCCCCCGCCGCGATGTAAAGTTATTGCAAAAATCCCCGCCGTATTGTATGATGGGGAAGCCCAACCGGGGCGGGGAGGCTGAAATGGACAGCATCAAGCGGGTTGCCGACAACCGCAAGGCGCGGCACGACTACTATATCGAGGAGCAGCTGGAAGCGGGCATCGAGCTGTCCGGCACGGAGGTCAAGAGCGTCCGCGCCGGGGCCTGCAACCTGCGCGACTCGTTCTGCGCCGTCAAGGACGGCGAGATGTTCGCGCACAACATCCACATCAGCCCCTATGAGCAGGGCAACCGTTTCAACCGCGACCCGCTGCGCCCCAAACGGCTGCTGCTGCACCGCCGCGAGATAGACAAGCTGCGCCGCGCCGCCGAGCGCGACGGCTACACGCTGATCCCGCTGAACATCTACCTCAAGGGGCCGTACGCGCAGGGGACGGTGGCGCTGGCCAGGGGGAAGAAGCTCTACGATAAGCGGGAGAGCGAGAAGGAGCGGCAGGCGCAGCGCGATATGGAGCGGGTAAAATAGAGCGATTTCACCGGCAGGGCGCGCGTGAAATGTGACAGGAGGCAGCTATGGAAGTTAAACGGATCGTCGTCAAGGTGGGCACGTCAACGCTCACCCACCCGTCCGGGCGGCTCAATCTCGAGCGGCTGGACAAGCTGGCGCGGGTGCTGTCCGACATCAAAAACGGCGGCCGTGACGTACTGCTGGTGACCAGCGCCGCCATCGGCGCCGGCGCGTCCGCGCTCAATTTCGAGCAAAAACCCGAAACCGTCAGCGGCAAACAGGCCGCCGCCGCCGTGGGGCAGTGCCGCCTGATGCACATTTATGATAAACTGTTTGCCGAATACGGCCACACCGTCGCGCAGATCCTGGTGACGCGCGGCGACCTCGGCGAGCCGAGGCGCGCGCTGTCCCTGTCCAATACGCTGGAACAGCTTTTTGAGTGGAACGTGGTGCCCGTCATCAATGAAAACGACTCTGTTTCCCACGAGGAAATATTATCGGAACAGAACATCTTCGGCGACAACGACACGCTGTCGGCGCTGGCGGCGGCGCTGGTCAAAGCCGATCTGCTGGTGCTGCTGACCGACCGGGACGGTTTTTACACCGCCGACCCGAACACGGACCCGGACGCCCAAAAGCTCGACCGTGTGACGCGGATCACCGACGCCATGCGCTGCGGCGCGGGCGGGGCGGGCAGCGCGCGGGGCACCGGCGGCGCGATCACCAAGCTCGCGGCGGCCGGGATCGCGCTGGAAAAAGGGTTTCCGATGGTGGTGGCGCACGGCAAAGACCCCGCCGTACTCTACGCGGTCCTGCGGGGCGAGAATGTGGGAACGCTGTTTGCGCGGCAGCAATGAGCCGCGGCTACTTTTTCCATCTCCCCTCGTCAAACCGGTACGTAACCGTTCCCACGTCGCCGGACCCTCTCTCAGCCCCCGAAAAACTCCTGATGGATCACCTGCACGGCCCGGTCGGAATCCGCCAGGTCGATCAGCACGCTCACCTTGATCTCGCTGGTTGAAACTAGCGCAGTCACTAAGGCTTATTTATCCAAAATTCACGGATTCTCTCAAATCGTAATATCCGTTCTTCGATTTTGCGTATTTCCCTTGGATAAAAGATATCGAGCTGATCACATAATTGAAGCATCCACTGCTTTCGCGTCTGTTTACGGTCTATATCAATCGAATTCGCGTTCGCGATCTGGATTTGTCCCCAGCCAAGCGCTCCAATCGTCAGACAGTCCCACATCAAATGTTCAATAGGCACAAATTTACACTCCATAAATGACAATCCTGTCCCGGCAGGTATGTATGAAATATTCAACAAAATAAAGTGATTTTTATCATCCTCATAAAACCTCGCCAGTCTCTCCACCGATGTGAGATTTGGCATATTGAAAGCAGTTTCTAAATGATGCGTTTTATTGTCAACAATATAGTAATTGTCATTATGATCATAAAACGCGAAATCCGCCATGGCCCTGCGGGCAAAAGATTTTTCATATTTTGATATTATGCCCGCGGGAACGCACTGTTCAAAAGAATCTTCAAGAATTGACTGAACAACATCGCCGACAGCGCGTGGGCTTCCGGCAATTCTGCCCTTGCCAAACTCATTCGATACATTCAAAATATCCAAAACCTTTTTTTGGATATGCTCGATTACGCTTTTCTCAAATAAATCTGGTTTGCTCATATTCTCCGTCCTCTTTTGCCCTTTTCGTTTTAATTGCATTGAGCGTGTTTCTTTCCCAAAACACGCCATCGGAGTACCCTTGAATCAGTTGCGATAAATCGGCCAACTCCAGCCGTTTTTGGGCTAGAGCATAGTATTTTGTCTCAAGTTCAATCCCAAAGTATCTGCGTCCCAACTTTTTCGCGACGACCGCCGTCGTACCGGACCCTAAAAACGGGTCAAATACGATCTCTCCAGCTTTTGAGCTGGCCAATATGAGCTTTGCAATCAACTTCTCGGGCTTTTGCGCGGGATGATCCGTATTTTCCGGCATGGACCAATATGGCACAGTAATATCATCCCAAAAGTTTGACGGATGTGTATTCCTAAAACTTCCGGCATCGGTTTCCTCCCAATCTTTGGGCTTTCCATCTTTTTTATATGGCGCAATGACTCTTCGTCTCTGCATAACTGCGGAAACATTGAAATAATACTCTTCCCCCATTGTAGAAAACCAAATATCTTCCATTGAGTTTTTCCAGTTATGGGAAGCGCCCCGTCCCTTTTCCCTCTGCCATGTAATTCTATTTTGGATAATAACGTATTTTTTGAGGACATTCCCGATGATAAGGCTGGTACGCCAATCACAACACACATAAATGGACGCTGTTTTTTTCATGCAAGGGAGGGTTTTCAGCAGTAGATTCTCGAAATAAGCGGAATAGTCATCATCCGACATTTTGGTAAAATGGCGGCTTCCAAATTGTTTGCTCATATTGTATGGGGGATCCAATATCAGTAAATCAAAGATGCTTTCAGGGATAGATCCTACAATGGAAAAAAAATCTCCACAAAAAACCTTATCTATTACATCTTGCTTATGAAGTGATGATAAAGGGACGTCATTTTTTAAATAAAATGACACAATTTCCCTGTCAGATAAATGGAGGGTCCGATTACGCGGAGCCTTTTCCATCTTTTTCTCCCCCTAAAAGAATACGGCTAAAAGCCCCTCTCTCAGCCCCCGAAAAACTCCTGATGGATCACCTGCACGGCGCGGTCGGAATCCGCCAGGTCGATCAGCACGCTCACCTTGATCTCGCTGGTTGAGATCATCTGTATATTGATGCCCGCCGCGGCCAGCGCCTCGAACATCCTCGCGGCGACGCCGGGGTTGTTGACCATGCCCGCGCCGACGGCGGAAACCTTGCTGATCCGGTCGCTCACCTCCAGCTTTTCGTAATCGAGCGACTCCCTGTGCTCCTCCAGCAGCGCGCGCGCCTCGGCGAGATTGCCCGCGGCGACGGTAAAACTTATATCCTTGGCGTCTTTGCGCCCGATGGATTGGAGGATGATGTCCACGTTTATCTTGTGCTGCGCCAGCAGCGAGAATACGCGCGCCGCCACGCCGGGCACATCCTTCAGGCCGATCAGCGCGATCCGCGCCACATTGTTGTCGCGGGCGACGCCCGAAACCTGCATATTCTCCATTTTGACGACCTCCTTGACAATGGTGCCGGGGCACTCCCGGAAACTGGACAGCACCTCGAGTTTAACGCGCAGGCGTTTGGCCATCTCCACCGAACGGGAAGCCAGCACCTGCGCGCCCAGCGACGCCAGCTCCAGCATCTCGTCGAAGCTGATCGCGTCGAGTTTTTTCGCGTCCGGGACGATACGCGGATCGGCGGTGAACACGCCGTCCACGTCGGTGTAAATCTGGCAAAGGTCGGCCTTGAGCGCCGCCGCGAACGCCACGGCGGTGGTGTCGGAACCGCCGCGCCCGATCGTCGTCACGTCGCCGAATTTGTTGATACCCTGGAATCCCGCGATGACGACGATATTGTGTTTATCCAGTTCCATCCGCACCCGTTCGGGGTCAATATCTTTGATCCTCGCGGCCGCGTGGTTGGAATCGGTCTGCATCCCCGCCTGCCAGCCGGTCAGCGAAATGACCGGACACCCCATCTTTTCAATGGTGATCGCCAGCAGCGCCGCCGACATCTGCTCGCCGCAGGCCAGCAGCATATCCATCTCGCGCCGCGACGCGCTTTCGTTGAGCGCCGCGGCCTTTTCCAGCAGATCGTCCGTGGTGTCGCCCTGCGCGGACACAACGACGACGACCTGATGCCCGTCCGCGCGGCTTTGGGTGACGATCCGCGCGACGTTGCGCAGTTTATTGTCGTCGGCGACCGACGAGCCGCCGAATTTTTTGACGATCAGCGACATAGATCCGCTCCTTTCAGTCCGCGGCCAGGAGCCGCATCGCGGTCCCGTCCGAAAAGGTGAAGCTCGGGCCGGCGGAGATGTCCGGCGGCGCGGCCACCTGCACCGGGATGTCCTCCCAGGCGAGGCCGCCCAGCGGATCGCCGCGGCGCAGGCAGGCCAGTATGTCGGAGAGAATGGCCGACGCCGTGGGGCGGCTGCCCGCTCCCCTGCCGTAGAAGAACACGTCCCCCACGATGTCCCCGTTCAGCATGACGCCGTTGAACACGCCGTCCACGCTGTGGAGCGGGTGCCCTTTGGGGATCAGGTGCGGCGCGACGTATACGAGCGGCTTAGGGCCGCAAAATTGCGCCCGTCCCAGCAGCTTGACCGCATAGCCGTGCCCGCCGGCCTCCCGGAGCTGCTCCGCGGTGACGCCGCCGATCCCCTCCGTCCGGATGCGGCCGGGCAGGATCTGCCGCCCGGAGATCAGCGAGGCCAGGATACAGATCTTGCGCGCGGTGTCGCTGCCCATGACGTCGTCAGTCGGGTCGGACTCCGCGTAGCCCAGCTTCTGCGCCTCAAGCAGCGCCTCGTCAAAGGTGAAGCCGTTCTCCTTCATGCGGGTGAGGATATAATTGCTCGTCCCGTTCAGTATGCCGGATATGCCGCAAATACGGTTGACCGTCAGACATTGGGTCAGCGGGTGGATCAGCGGGATGCCGCCGCCGACCGCCGCCTCGAAGAGGTAATTGACGCGGTTTTCGCGGGCCAGCGCCAGCAGTTCCGCGCCGTGTCCGGCGACCAGTTCCTTGTTGGAGGTCACCACATGTTTCCCGGCTTTGAGGGCGCGCTTTGTGAAGTCGTAGGCGGCGCCGGTCCCCCCGATCGCCTCCACGACGATTTCGACGTCGGAGTCCGTCTCGATGGCGGAGAAGTCGCTGACAAAGCGCCCCGCAAACGGATCGCCCGGAAACTGCCGTATATCCAAAATGCTTTTCAGCCCCAGCGTGAGGCCGCACCGCGCCTCGATCAGCGCGGCGCTTTCGCGCAAAACCCCCGCCGTGCCGGAACCTACGATCCCGTAACCCAGTATGGCGACCTGTTTCATCCCGTCACCGCCTCCCATAATCCCGTCAGATACGCCGCGCCCATCGCCCTGTCATACAGGCCGTATCCCGCGCGGCCCGTCTCGCCCCAGATCATCCGCCCGTGGTCGGGCCGGATTGTTCCGTCAAATCCCGCCTCCGCCAGCGCGCGGACGACGGCCGGCATATCCAGCGAGCCGCACCGGGCCGGGTGCGCCGATTCATAAAAATCCCCGTTTTCCAAAAATTTGAGGTTGCGGATATGCGCGAAGGGGATTCTGTCCGCGAATTCCCGTATGATCGCCGGCAGGTCGTTGGCCGGATCGGCGCCCAGCGAGCCGGTGCAAAGGGTCAGGCAGTTGTTCGGGCTGGGGTAAAGGTCCAGAAACCGCCGGATGCCATCGCGCCCGCTGACGAGGCGCGGCAGGCCGAACAGCGGCCACGGGGGGTCGTCGGGGTGGACGGCCATCTTAATCCCCAGCCGTTCCGCCTCGGGGATCACCCGCCGCAGAAAAAACCCCGCGTTCTCCCAATATTGCTCCTGTGACACGCTTTTATACCGTTCGACCGTTTCGGTGATCTGCTTCAGCCGTTCCGGCTCCCAGCCCGGCAGGTCGACGCCGCCCGACTGTTCGGCATACCGCGCCGCCAGCTGTTCCGGGGTGGTGTTTTCGATAAAGGCGCGGGAGAAGTACATCGTGTTCGAGCCGTCGGGGAGGTCATAAAAGAGATGGCTGCGCGCCCAGTCCAGCACCGGCATGAAGTTATAGCAGACGACCTTCACGCCGGTCCGGGACAGGTTTTCCAGCGTCTCGACATACTTTTCGATCCAGCCGTCGCGCTCCGGAACGCCGAGCTTTATCTCCTCATGGACGTTGACGCTCTCGATGACCTCAACCGAAAGCCCCGCCGCGCGCACCTCGCGGCGCATGGCGGCGCACTCCTCCGGCGGCCATACCTCCCCGGCGGGAATATGCATCAGGCTGGTCACGACCCCCGTCACGCCGGGGACCTGCCTGATATGCCCCAGCGGGACCGGGTCCAGTTTCCCGAACCAGCGCAGCGTCATTTGCACGGAGGACCCCCCCTTACCCCATCGACAGGATTCTGGCCGTTTCGTACATCGTCTCCTGCAAGCCCTTTTTCATCCCCAGCGCCTCGTCGATGTCGAAGTCTTGCAGGTTGCCGTCCTTGATGCCGACGACGCGGTTCTGCCGCCCCTCCATCAGCAGTTCCACGGCATGGCGGCCCATCCGGGAGGCGGTCACGCGGTCGCGGGCGTTGGGCTGGCCGCCGCGCTGGATATGGCCCAGAATGGTGACGCGGGCGTCAAGCCCCGTCTCCTCTTTGACCTGGTCCGCGATCTCGCCGGTATTGCCCACGCCCTCGGCCACGATGATGATAAAGTGCTTGCGCCCGTGGATGCGCGAGCGGCGGACTTTATCGGCGATGTCCCTCTCAAAGTCAAAGGTCCGCTCGGGGACGAGGATGCAGTTGGCGCCGACGGCAATGCCGACGTAGACGGCGAGGTGCCCCGCGTTCCGCCCCATCACCTCGACCAGCGAACAGCGCTCGTGGGACTGCATGGTGTCGCGCAGCCGGTCGATGGCGCCGATGGCGGTGTTGCAGGCGGTGTCGAAGCCGATGGCGTAATTGGTGCAGGCGATGTCGTTGTCGATGGTGGCGGGCACGCCGACGGAGGGTATGTCGTGTTTGGAAAGATCCAGCGCGCCGCGGAAGGTCCCGTCGCCCCCAACACAGATCAGGGAGTCGATCCCTAAGTATTTGCAGGTCTTGGCGGCTTTCAGCAGCCCGTCCTTGGTGGTGAACTCCGGGCAGCGGGCCGTGTGGAGGATGGTCCCGCCCCGGCCGGTCAGGCCGTTGACGGTCTCGTGCCCCAGCTCCATAACGTCGCCGTTGATGAGGCCGTTATATCCCCGGCGGATGCCCAGGATTTCAAGGTTGTTCGCGTACGCCGTGCGTACGACGGCGCGGATGACGGCGTTCATGCCGGGCGCGTCGCCCCCGGAGGTCAGCAGGCCGATACGGTTGATACCCATTTCACACATCTCCTTTTTAGGTTGGCGGATTATTATATCACGGCTTCCTCAATCCCGCAAGACAACATTTTCCACTCCCAGCAAACCCCGGCACTCGTCCAGCAGGCGCGGGTCAGGCCCGCACTCGCCGCTCATCCGCCTGTCGGTGTCGGCGCAGAGGATCGTGACCGGCGTGAGCCCCGGGAAGAGCTGCATCATCGCCAAGATCCGCCCCGCCTCCCGTCCTTTGGCGGACGGCAGTTTGAGGAAG
Source organism: Oscillospiraceae bacterium (assembly GCA_031254575.1). Classification (GTDB taxonomy): domain Bacteria; phylum Bacillota; class Clostridia; order Oscillospirales; family UBA929; genus UBA929. Next base: position 10,594 of record JAIRUE010000021.1, read on the forward strand.
AGCCGGCGCTTCGCGGAAGCCTCCTCCCCGCCCGCCGGCGGCGGCACGGCTTCCAGGCTGCCCAGCGGGCTGACCTCGTCCGCCAGGATCTGCGCCGGACGGTCGTCGCGGACGCTGACCTTCCCGCCGACCACAACGGGCAGATCGTTTTGAACATACCCGCCGCAGCGGTTCAGGACATTCGCGAACAGCAGCAGCTCCACCGAGCCGGAACGGTCTTCCAGCGTGGCGTACGCCATCAGCGTATTGTTGCGCGTCGTCTTGGTCCTGACGCCCGACAGCAGCCCCGCCAGCGTAACGGACTGCCCGTCCTCCACATCCCCGTCTTCCAGCCCCCCCGTGACCGACAGCACCGTCCGCGCCCCGCTCCGCCGTATCTCGGCGGCATAGGCGTCGACCGGGTGGCCGGACAGGTAGAGTCCCGTCAGCGAGCGCTCCATCTGCAGCTTTTCCTTGACGCTCCACTCCTCCACGTCGGGGACGGGCGTCTCCCGCTCCCCGCCGCCCATCGAGAACAAATCGGTCTGTCCCTCGATGGCGCGCCCGCCGGCCAGCCCGTCCATCAGCGGCCCCGCCATCTCATACAGCGCGCGGCGCTTATAGCCCATCGAATCAAACGCGCCGCACTGGATCAGGCTCTCCAGCGCCCGGCGGTTCATCTCATGCTTGTGCATACGGCGGCAGAAGTCCTCGAAGCCTGTAAAGGGTTTTTCCTCACGCTCCCGCCGGAGCGACGATATAAACCCGTGGCCCAGATTTTTGATCGCGCCCAGGCCGAACCGGATACTCCCTCCGCCGCCCGGCACCTCTCCTGCGGAAGGGCTGTCACTCCCTCCGCCGCCCGGCGCCTCTCCTTCGGAAGAGTTGTCACTCCCTCCGCCGCCCTCGGGCGGCACCTCCCTCAAAGAGGGAGGCAATGACGGCCCCCTCCCCGAGGGGGCTGCCGGCGCAGCCGGCTGGGGGAGTTGGGGGAGATAAACAACGGTAAAGCCGTCGTCCGACGAGTTCACGTCGGGCGGCAGGACCCGTATCCCCTGCTCCCGGCACTCCTCGATATATTCCGAGACCTTGGAGGCGGAGTCCTGCACGCTGGACAGCAGCGCCGCCATGTACTCGGCGGGGTAGTGGCACTTATAATACGCGGTGCGGTAGGCGATGACGGCGTAGCAGACGGCGTGGGCTTTGGGGAAGGCGTAGCTGGCGAAATCCATAATTTCGTCAAAGAGGCTGACCGCCGTGTTTTCCGGCACGCCGGTTTTGGCGCAGCCTTCCAGAAAGGCCTGCCGTTCGTTAGCCAGCACGTCATATTTTTTCTTGCTCATCGCGCGGCGCACAATGTCGGCGTGCCCCAGCGAAAACCCGGCCAGCTGCCGGAGGATCGCCAAAACCTGCTCCTGATAGACGATACAGCCGTAGGTGACATCCAGAATGGGCTTCAGCAGCGGATGCTTATAGGTCGTTCTCTCCGGGTGATGCTTGCTGTCGATGAAGCGGGGGATCGACTCCATCGGACCCGGGCGGAACAGCGCCACAACGGCGGTGATGTCCTCGACCGACTGGGGGCGCAGACGCATACACACGCCGGTCATTCCCGCGCTCTCAAGCTGGAAGACCCCCGCCGTCTTCCCCTGCGACAGCATCTCGAAAACCGCCGCGTCATCCTCAGGCGGCGGCAAAAAACCGGCTTCGCCCCCGTCCGCCGCACAGCGCTTCCTGACCAGTTCCTCCGCCTCTTTCAGCACGGTCAGGTTGCGCAGGCCCAGGAAGTCCATCTTCAATAATCCCAGTTCCTCCAGCTGCGTCATCGGAAACTGGGTGACGACCGCCTCGTCGCTCTTGGCCAGCGGGACGTATTCCATGACCGGCTCGGCGGTGATGACCACCCCGGCCGCGTGGGTGGAGGCGTGGCGGGGCATCCCCTCCAGCTTTTTCGCCATTTCGATCAGCTTGCGCGCCCGCTCGCCGCTTTTCACCATCTCTTTCAGCGGGGGGGACACGTCCAGCGCGCGGTCCAGCGTCATATGCAGCGCGAACGGCACCGCCTTGGCCACCGCGTCGGCCTCGGCGTACGTCCAGCCCAGCGCCCGCGCCGTGTCGCGCACGGCGGCCCGCGCCGCCATCGTTCCGAACGTGACGATCTGCGCCACATGCGCCGCGCCGTATTTTTCGATGACGTAGTCGATGACCTCCTGCCGCCGGCGCACGCAGAAGTCGATGTCAAAATCCGGCATACTGATCCGCTCCGGGTTGAGAAACCGCTCAAAGATCAGATCGTACTTCATCGGGTCCACGTCGGTGATGCCCAGGCAGTAGCCCACCATCGACCCCGCGCCGCTGCCGCGCCCCGGCCCGACCGGTATATCGCGCTCCTTGGCGTACCGCACAAAGTCCGCGACGATCAGAAAATAATCGGCAAACCCCATCTCGATAATCATGTCCAGCTCATAAGCCAGCCTGTCCTTATACCCCTCCGGATCATCCGGATAACACCGCTGAAAACCCTCCCCGCACAGGCGGCGCAGGTATTTTTCGGCACTCCGCGCCCCTTTCGGCAGGGTGAAACGCGGCAGGTGGTACTCGCCGAACGTGATCGTGAGATCGCACATTCCGGCGATTTTGACGGTGTTGTCCAGCGCCTCGCGGGGGAACAGCGCCGCCATCTCGTCCTCGCCCTTGATAAAAAACTCGTCCGTTTCAAACTTGAGCCTGTCCGGCGTATCGACGGTCACCTGCGTCTGAATGCACATCAGGACGTCCTGCGCCTCCGAGTCCCCGCGGGTCAGGTAATGGGCGTCGTTGGTGCAGACAAGGGGCAGGTTCGCCTCCTCCGCCAGCCGCGTCAGCGCGCGGCAGACGGTTTTCTGCGCCGCGATGCCGTGGTCCTGCAATTCCAGATAAAACCGGTCCTCGCCAAAGACGCCCGCGAAATACCGCGCCGTCTCCAAAGCCTTTGCCGTATCGCCCTCCAGGATGCGGCGCGGGATCTCCCCGGACAGGCAGGCGGAGAGGGCGATCAGCCCCTCGTGGTATTCCTCCAGAAGTTCCCGGTCAACGCGGGGCTTTGTGTAAAAACCCTCCGTATTCGCCCGGGAGACCATGCGGCAGAGGTTTTTATAGCCCGCCATATTTTCGCACAGCAGCACCAGATGATAGGGATCGGAGTCAAACTCATGCACCCTGTCCGCCCGCCCGCGCGGCGCGACGTAGACCTCGCAGCCGATAAGCGGTTTGACGCCGGCCTTCGCCGCGGCCTTATAGAACTCGATCACGCCGTACATCGAGCCGTGGTCGGTAACGGCGACCGCCGTCTGCCCCAGCTCTTTGACGCGCCCCATCAGCCCGTCTATCCGGCACATGCCGTCCAGCAGGCTGTATTCGGTGTGGACGTGGAGGTGGACAAATCCGCTCATCGGAAGAAATACGCCGCCAGGGCGGGACCGCTCTCAAAAAAGCGCCCCCGCGCCCCGCAGGTCTCTGAGAACGCCTTCGCGCCGTCGGGGGGAAGCGGGTTTTCGCTGTCATAGAGGATAAACGGCACCGGCTCTGTGCTGTGGGTCTGTATTTCCAGCGGCGTCTTGTGGTCCGGCAGCACCAATACGCGGTAAGGCTCCCCCGTGCTTTTCAGATAGTCCGTGACCGGTCCGAACACCTTCCGGTCGATCCGCTGAAGCGACGCCAGCTTTCCCTCCCTGTCGCCGGTGTGGGAGCACTCGTCGGGCGCCTCCACATGGATAAAGACAAAATCCCTGCCCTGCTCAAACGCCTTCACCGCGGCCTCCGCCTTGCCCTGATAATTGGTATGCAGCGTCCCGTTCGCGCCGGGAACGTCCGCGCAGTCCATCCCGGCGCAGCGTCCGATCCCCTTGAGCAGGTTGACGGCCGCGACCATACACCCCCTGACCCCGTATTTCCGTTCAAGCGGGGCGAGGCCCATCTTCCGGCCCTGCCCCCAGATCCAGACGGAGTTGGCAGGGCGGAGGCCCCGGCCAATCCTTTCGAGGTTCAGCGGGTGGTTTTTCAGGAGTTCGTAACTTTGGACCATCAGGGCGCGTATGGCCCCGGCCCCGGCCCCGGCGGGCAGGTACGCCCCGGCGGGCCTGCCCAGAATATCATGCGGCGGGGTCGTCTTACAGCCGGATTCGAGCCTGTCGGAAATCAAAAGGCAGCGGTAACTGACGCCGGGGTAAAACCGCATCCCGGGACCGCCCAGCGCATTGTCAACGGCGCGGATGAGCGTTTCGGCGTCTTCGTCGCCGATCTCGCCCGCGCTGTGGTCCCTGACTGTCAGCGTCTCATACGGGCCGTCCCCCTCCAGCGTGACCAGGCTCGCCCGGAACGCCACGTCCGCCGCGCCCATCGGCAGTCCCATCGCGGCGGCTTCCAGCGGGGCGCGCCCGGAGAGGCAGGCGGCGGGGTCGTAACCCAGTATGGAGAGGTTGGCCGCGTCGCTGCCGGGCTCCACGCCCGCGGGGATCGTCTGCACCAAACCGGTCTCGCTTATCTTCGCGAGGGCGTTGATATGCGTCAGTTCCGCCGCCTCCAGCGGCGTCCTGCCGCCCAGCGCCGGAATGGGGCGGTCCCCGCATCCGTCGGGCACAAGCATGAAATATTTCATAAAATCATCCTCTTTCAACCTTAAATCACCGGGCGCCAAGCTCCGCCAGTTTCCGCAGCCTGTGGTTGAGGCAGCTCTTGCTGATCCCGAGCCGGGCCGCGAGCTGGGCGAGGCTGTCCTCCGGGCAGCCGACCCGCGCCCGCGCCGTCTCTTGCAGCGTCTCCGGAAGCCCGTCCAGACGCCCGGAGCGCTCCAGACGCCCGATGGCGTCCCGCAGGCGGGAAACGGCGGCCAGGGTCTTGTCCACATTGGCGGTGTCGCAGTTGACGCGGCGGTTGACGCTGTTGCGGATCTCCTTTTCCAGCTTCGCCTCCATAACGGCCATCGCGGCGACCGGCGCGCCGGTCAGCGCCAGAAAATCCTCAATGGCCTCCGACGTTTTCAGCGCCAGCACCTGAACCCCCGCCCTTTCGCTCAAAGAGGCCTCCAAACCGCTCTCGCGCAGCAGGGCGGACAGCTCCCGCGCCAGCACCCTGTGCGGCGTGACAAGCTCAAGCAGATATTTCTTCAGCGGGTCGGCGGCCGTGCCGCCGGAGAAGAACGCCCCGCGCCAAAAGGCCTTCAGGCAGCAATCCTCTTCCAAAACGGCGTTGTTGAGGTGCAGGACGGTGTCGTCGCCCTCGCCGTACCCGTAGGCGGCGCGCACCGCCCGCGCCCGTTCGGGCCGGGTGAGCGAAAAGAGCCATTTGCCGCCCCGTTCCGGGCGGCGCGCCGGGTCGGGCGCAAACGAGAAAGCCGCCTCAAACAGCGGGGACAGGCGTTCGGCAAAGGCGGCGTGCGAAGTTAAAATTTTTAATCCGCGCGCACAAAACGTGTTGCCCAGCAGCAGCGCGCCGTAGCATTCGGCCCGCGCGCAGCAGCCGCTTTTGACCTCCGCCCGGCAGAGCTCGTCTTTGACTGAGGCGCTAAAACTGGGCATGGACTTCACCCGCCGCCCGGTTCCGGTCTTCCACGATGATCTGTTCCCGCATCCAGTCCCGCAGCGCCTCGTCCGCCTGCCCGTAAAGCCCCGCCCTCGGGCGCTTCTCGATCAGCAGCTCGGTCAAGGCGTGCGCCAGCCGCAGCGGGTGGTGGCGCACCTGCCCGTCCCGGACGCGCAGCAGAGGGCGCTCCTGCAGCTCTATCCCGGCTTCGGCGAACAGTTTGCGGTCGATCCGCGCCGCGCCGGCGCTCTCCCCGGCGTAACGGCGCAGGATGTCCTCCGGCACCGGCGCGTTGTTGACAAGGCAGACGTCGAACACCGGCCCGCCCGCGTGATCGGTGATCTCCCGCGCGTGATCGAAGCAGGAATACCCCTCCGTCTCGCCCTCCTGCGTCATGATGTTGCACACATAGACGCGCAGCGCGCGGGTGGCTTTCAGCGCCCCGGCGACGCCGGCCACCAGCAGGTTCGGGATCACGCTCGTATACAGGCTGCCGGGCCCCAGCACCACCAGCTCGGCCCGCTCGACCGATTCCAGCACGTCCGCGTTCGCCTTTGCCGTCTCCGGGATAAGGCGCACCTTTTGAATGCGGCATTTCTGCCTTTTTTTGCATTCGGTGATGCTGCTCTCGCCGGAGACCCGCATCCCGTTTTCAAAAACGGCCTCCAGGACCGTCGGCCCCACCGAAACGGGCAGAACGCGCCCCGTCACGGCCAAAACCTCGCTCATCTGCCGTATCGCGGTGTCAAAACTGCCCGATATGCCGGTCAGCGCCGCCAGAAACAGATTCCCGAAACTCTGCCCGGCCAGCGAGCCCTCCGAAAAGCGGTGGTTCAGCAGCTGTTCCATCGTCGGCTCGGTATTGGCCAGGGCAAGGATACAGTTGCGGATGTCTCCGGGCGGGATGATGCCCAGGTCCTGCCGCAGCATCCCGGACGAACCGCCGTCGTCGGCCGTCGTGACAATGGCGGTGATATTCTCGCTGCACAGCTTGAGCCCGCGCAGCATACTGGAAAGCCCCGTGCCGCCGCCCAGCGCCGCGATGCGGATACCCGAGCCCCGCAGCGATTCAAGTTCCGCGTGCATGGCAGCGCCTCCTGTCAAACGCTTTCTGAGATGCGGACAGTATACCATGTCAAGCGCCGTGCCCTCCCGGCAGCAGGCGGAAACCCCTCCGGTTACGCTCGCATGCTCGCCAGACCTGCGGGGCGTTCCGCCTGCTGCCGGGAGATGGCGCTCTTCTGTTACTATACCATAAAACCGCCGGGCGCGCAACGGGCGCCCGGCGGTTTTTCGCCGCGCCCGTCACCGCAGGCGCCGGTCCTCCCCGATCACCGCGTCCGGCGACAGGCTCCGCCAAAACGCCATCAGCCCGTCCGCGTGCCGGCCCTCCGCAAGGCTTGTATAGAGCGCGCCCTCCGCCCGGCAGGGAATGATCTCAAGCTCGGCCCGCCCGTCCCGCAGATACAGCACAACAACCGCCGTGTTATCATAATGGTTGTACATCAGGAAGTTGCCGAGACTGTAAGCGACGGGCCTGCCGTTATAGACCTCGAAGCTCTGGACGCAGTGCGGGTGCGCGCCGATCACGGCGTCGGCCCCCGCGTCGACGAGCTTATGGGCCGTGATGACCTGCGCCGCCGCCGGTTCCCTTTCATGCTCCCTGCCCCAGTGCATATAGACGATCACGTAGTCATACAGCGCCCGGGCCGAGCGCGTGGCCTCCACGATCAGCGCGGGGTCATACGCCATCAGCAGGCCGGGGCTGTCTTTCTTCGCGTACCACTCCATGTTGGGCGCTATCTGCGACGCGGCGAGGAACGCGACGGTCACGCCGTCAACGTCAACAACATACGGCTCCATCGCCCTCTCCAGATCCGCGCCGCCGCCAGTGTAGCCGATCCCGTAGCCGTCCAGGCGGGCGAGGGTGTCCGAAAAGGCGTCGAAGCCGTAGTCAATGCTGTGGTTGTTGGCCAGCGACACCACCCTGGTATTCAGCGCGCCGCACAAAAAATCCAGAACACCGGGGTCGGCGCGGAACGCGAAGTCCTTTCCGGGCCACGGCTCTCCCCTGTCCGACACCGCCGACTCCAGATTGACCATCGCTATGTCGGCCGAGCGGAACAGCGAGGCCAGCTCCGGCGATATAACGGCGTCCGGGCCTTTGCCCGCGAGCCGCGCCCCCAGCGACCCCGCCAGCGACACGTCGCCGCCCAGCGCCACCGTCACCGCGCGGTAGACAGGATCCCCGTTATAGTAAACGGCGCCGGCTGAAACCGGCGCCGTGATCGGCATGTCGTCTCTCTCCTCCGGGCAATACACCGTCGCGGCGTCCAGCAGCGGGGCCAGCCGGTCGGGATACCTGCGCAGCGACGTCCCGTCGATAAACCACCTGTCCATGAAGAAATAATTCCCGGCCCATTTCTCATACGGCGGCGCGTCCGGTTTGGTGATGCCCACCCCCATCAGCAGGGGAAACCCGTCGCCGATCAGGGAGAGGAATTTGGGGTCGTCCCACGCGGGGCGTTCGCCGTAGGGGAAGATATAAATGCTCGTATCGCCGACCAGGGAACCCACCTCGTCGCGCCATTTGCGCGTGTCTCTTTTGACTTGCTCCAGGTCGTTGCTCTTGTTCTCCACCATATGGAAATGGCTGTAACTGTGCGAGCCGAAATACCAGCCGGCGTCTTTCAGCGCCTGGACGACGGGCTTTACGGCCTCGCTCTCGCTGCTCCGGTTGGGGCTGTCGCTCTGGGTGCGGTAGCCCAGGATGCCGTCGTACCCGGTCAGGCAGAGCAGTCCCTTGTCGCCGAACGGCGAAAAGTCGGGGTATTCCTCGCAGAACGCCTCCAGCATGGGGATGACGTCGTTATCATAGGTGATATGGTCCGTCCCGTCCTCCGGCACGGTCAGCATGGCAAGTTTGCCGTTTTCGTCGAGGACGACTTTATCGCAGATGCCGATACCGTGGTTTTTGGAGTAATAGTTGATGTCGTCAAAGCTCAAAATCAGCGGCTTCTTCCCGACGGGCACCATCAGAGTTTTTTTTGTGACCGTCCCGTCCGCGCCTATGCCGGCGTAGTCGTTGAGATTGACCAAAACGAAACCGTTCCGGTAAAACTCCTCCAGCGAGCGGCGGAATTCGGTGGGGGTCACGCAGTCGCGGTCGAGGTTTTTACCGTAGCTGGTCGAAAACGCTATATCGGGATAGGCGATCAGAAAGTGAAAAAAGGCGTGGTAAAGCGGGCCGGCGTACGCCTCCACCTCGATCGGGGAGGGGGACGGCTCCTCCGGCGTCGGTTCCGCGGACGGCTCCCCGTCAGACGGCTCCCCGGAAGGGGAGGAATCGGGAGGGCTGGCGTACTGTACCGGCGGAGAGGAAAGATCTCCCGTCACGGACGGCCGCGGCGCGCAGGACGCGAGCAGCAGAAATATAAGCAGTATCGGAAACACCCGTCTCACAGCCCGATTCCCCTCCTTTTTTGTCAGTATACACTATTCCCCGGCAAATAGCAAGCGCGCCCACGCCCGCATGGCGGACGGCAGCGCCAGGCCGCGCAAACCCTTCGCCCACAGGTAATTCTCAGGCTGTTTATCAGTTGTGACCCGCGCCCCGTAAGCGGTCATCCGCCAAATGATGTGCGTGAACACATGCGACGCCGTGCCCAGCGGCGCGGGGTCGCGGCGGACGGCGAACCCGTCGGCCAGCAATTGTTCCTCAACGGGAAATTCCCACATGTTGTGCAGCAGCCGTTCGGTACGGCGGCGCAGCAGCACGCGGTCCTCTCCGTCCCTTACGATGCAGACGGTCCGGTTTTCCTCCCGTTTTGGCGGCTTGGGCCGCCTTGCGGGAAAGTCCGCCACCCTGTCCTCCGAAAAGGCGCGGCAATGCTCCGAAACGGGGCACCGGCCGCATTTCGGCGGGGAGGGGGTGCAGATCAGCGCGCCCAGTTCCATCAGCGACTCGGTGACGAGCCGGGGCGGCGCCTGGTCCATCAGCCCGCGCGCCCACGCGGAAACATCGCCGCCGTCCGACATAAAAAGCCGCGCGTACACGCGGCGCACGTTCCCGTCAACGGCGGGACAGGGCAAACCGAACGCGATCGAGGCGACCGCGCCCGCCGTGTACGCGCCCACGCCCGGCAGGGCGCGCAGGGCTTCCAGGCTGTCCGGCACGGCGCCGCCGTGCCGCTCGCAGACCGCCCGCGCCGCTTTGTGCAGATTGCGCGCCCGCGAATAATACCCCAGCCCCGCCCAGAGAGCCAAAACCTCCGCCTCACCGGCGTCCGCGAGGGTCCTTATATCGGGAAACCGCGCGATAAACCGCCCGTAATACGGCACCAGCGCCTCCATCCGCGTCTGCTGCGCCATCGTCTCGCTGACCAGCACATAATACGGACGGTCGCCGTCCGCGGAGTGACCGGCGCGGAACGGCAGGGCGCGGCCCTCCCGGAGAAACCAGTCCGTCAGGGCTTCTATCACAGCCCGACGACCGTCACGGCCCCGTCCCGGACGACGGCTTTCATATGCGTAACGGGATTTTGGTATCCGCCGATGACCAGCCCGGCGACGGCGTCCTCGATCTCCTTTTGGATCAGGCGGCGCAGGTTGCGCGCGCCGTATTTCTGCGAGAAGGACTTCTCGGCCAGCATTGTCAGGGCGTCCCCGTCCCATGTGAAATGCAGGCCGCGTTCCAGCAGGTTGTCGGCCAGTTCTTTCAGCATCAGCGCCGCGATGGCCCGGAACTGCTCCCGTCCCAGCGGGTTGAACGCCACCACCTCGTCGACGCGGTTGATAAACTCAGGGCGCAGGAAGTCGTTCAGCGCTTTGAGCATCTTTTCGCGGCTCTGCTCGGCCACGCCGCCGGCGTAGCCGACCGGCGCGCTGTTTTTATCGCTGCCCGCGTTGGAGGTCATGATCACGACGGTGTTTTCAAAGTTGACCTTGCGCCCGTGCGCGTCGGTGACATGCCCGTCGTCGAGGATCTGCAGCAGGACGTTGAGGACGTCGGGATGCGCCTTCTCTATCTCGTCAAAGAGGATCACGCAATAGGGCTTTCTGCGCACCTTCTCGGTCAGCTGCCCCGCCTCGTCATACCCCACATACCCCGGCGGCGCGCCGATGATGCGCGATACGGCGTGTTTTTCCATAAATTCGGACATATCCAGCCGGATCAGCGATTCCGGCGCGTCGAACAGATCCTGCGCGAGGCATTTGACAAGCTCCGTCTTGCCCACGCCGGTCGGCCCGGTGAAGATGAACGAGATCGGTTTGCGTTTGGCCGACACCCCGGCGCGCCCGCGCCGGATCGCCGCCGACACCGCCTCCACCGCCCCGTCCTGGCCGACAAGGCGCTTTTTCAGGCGCTCCTCCAGCCCCGCGAGGCGGGAAAACTCCTGCTCCCGCACGCGCGAGGCGGGGATCTTCGTCCACTGCTCGATGACGCGGGCGAGGTTTTCCACCGAAAGCTCCGGCGCGATGGAGTCCGAATAGGCCCCCAGTTTTTCGCCGAGCCGCAGCTCCCGGCTTTTCAGGGCCGCCAGTTTTTCATAGTACGTCCCCGCCGCCGTGTCCGCCATCAGCGTCTCGCGCGAGGCGCGGACGTCGTCCAGCTCCTTTTTGACGGCCTCGACCTCATGGATGGCCGGGGTCTTGAGGTTGAGGTCGCTGCACGCCTCGTCTATGAGGTCGATGGCCTTGTCGGGCAGGAAGCGGTCGGTGATATAGCGTTCGGAGAGCAAAACGGCCTGCCGCGCCGTTTCGTCCGGGATGCGGACGCCGTGGAAGCGCTCGTAATAGGGCGCGATCCCCTTTATGATCTCGACCGACTCGTCCACCGACGGCTCGGCGACGGTGACGGGCTGGAAGCGCCGCTCCAGCGCGGCGTCCTTTTCGATGTGTTTGCGGTATTCGCTGAAGGTGGTCGCGCCGATGACCTGCACCTCGCCCCGCGACAGCGCGGGTTTGAGGATATTGGCCGCGTTCATCGAGCCCTCGGCGTCGCCCGCGCCGACAAGGCTGTGCACCTCGTCGATGACCAGAATGATATTGCCCAGCCGCCGTATCTCCTCGATAAGACCCTTCATCCGGCTCTCAAACTGCCCGCGGAACTGCGTCCCGGCCACCAGAGCCGTCAGGTCGAGCAGATACACCTCCTTGTCGCGCAGCTTAAAGGGGACTTCGCCGTCGGAGATGGCCTGCGCCAGCCCCTCGGCGATAGCCGTCTTGCCGACGCCCGGCTCGCCGATCAGGCAGGGGTTGTTCTTCTGCCGGCGGTTCAGGATCTGTATCACGCGCTGTATCTCATCCCCGCGCCCGATAACGCGGTCGAGTTTCCCCTCCTTGGCGCGCCGGGTGAGGCAGAGGCAATAATTCTCCAGAAACTTCCTTTTCGGGGCGCCGCCGTCCCGGCCCTCGCGGGGACCCGTCCCCTCACGCGGAACGGCGCCCTCGCGGGGAACGGTTCCCTCGCGCTGCTGGCGCTGACCCTCCTGCGGCGGGACGGCGGGCGGCTCCGGGGCCGCGCCGCCGAAAAAGCGGTTGAGGAACGGGAAGGTGGCCGTTTTGCCCTCGTCGTCCAGCGAATCGTCCCCCTCTATATCCAAAAGCCCCTTCAGCTCCTCGGGGGAACTGATGACTTCCATCATCTCGCTCGTCATGGAGTCCACCTCCTCCTCCGTGATGCCCAGAAATTTCATCACGTCGTTCATCGGGCGGATGCCTATCTCCCGCGCGCACTTGAGGCACAGTCCCTCGTTTGTGGCCGTGCCGTTCTCGATCTTCCGGACAAAGACGATCGCGATATTTTTCCCGCAGCGGGTACACATCATGGTTTGCATACTCTTACTCCTGTCCTCCCCCGTGTTCGGCGCGGGAAGTGTTTTGATTCCCACTATTCCGGATAAACCTGCCCATATACAGGATGAAAGCCGAAATATTGAGCGCGAGGGCAACGGATATGGCGGCGGTCCTCAGGGTTATATATTCCTGCGGGTCCGGCAGGAATACCAATATGACAAAACAGACGACGACGAAAAAGGCGGTGGATATTTTGCCTATGATATTCGACGGGGGCACGTCGTTGATCTTTCTGTACTGGATCAGCGCCCCCAAGCCCATACAGGTCTCCTTGGCGAAGAACACGACGCCCGCCCAGAAGGGGATCAGCCCGCCGATGATGATACAGACCAGCACGCAGAACGACATCAGCTTGTCGGCCAGCGGGTCCAGCACCCGCCCGAGCCGCGTGACGAGGTTATATTTCCGCGCGATAAGCCCGTCTATCACATCGGTCAGCGACGCGGCGAGGTAGATGCCCGCCGCCCAGAGGTTGGCGCCGGGCAGCGCCGGGTCGGCAAAATAGACCAGCGGCACCAGCGGTACGACGCAGAGCCGTATCAGCGAGAGAATATTCGGAATCGTCATCATAAGTCACTCCGTCATCAGTGTTTGATTGTGTCACGCTCCGCGCGCGCCTCACGGGCGGCCGGCTAAGCTCCGCCGGGCGGCTTAGCCTCCCTGGGAGGCGGCGGAGCAGCTCCCGGCGGCGAGCAGGCACAGCGCCGCCGAGCCGGCGTAGTGGTAGCGGGGATTGGCTTCCAGCAGAATGAAGAGGATCACCGCGCCGGCCAGCAGCGTCACCGGAAGGACGAACGCCTCCGAACGCGTCTTTATCTGCCGGAAAAGGGAGAGGGCGCAGCATCCGAGCAGGACGCCGTAGAAAAGGTTGCACAGGGCGGAGAGCGCCGAGGAGTGTTTTGGAATATCCAGCGGGGAATCGTCCCGCGCCCCCGTCGCCAGCCAATAGACGGTGAAGCTGTCCTGACACCAGAGCTGGGTGAACTTTTTCGCCATAAACCGGAGCAGCGTGCCGTCCCCCGCCCTCCCGCCGAGACGCGCCAAGCCCTCTCCGGCGAAAAACGCCTGTATCGCCGGAGCGTCCAGCCCCTCCCGCAGTTTCTCCGACATGACCTCCTGATCGGGCTGGTTCCAGCCGCCCGCGTTGACCCGGTTCATCCCCACATAGAGGTTCCAGCC